>DAORDI010000160.1:0-12331 GCA_035345895.1 Leptospiraceae bacterium | reverse complement strand
GTGTTGACTTCCTACAAGGATCCTGGGCAGGCATATAAGACTAAATCCGGCGGCCCACTTCTTCATGATGGAACTCACGCATTGGATTTTTTAGATTTTCTTTTAGGAAAAGCAAAAAGGGTTCATTTTCATCGAATTGAAAGACAAAGACGAAATTATCCGGAAAAAACAGCACTTGCTGTCATTGAATATCCAGAAAACGTATTTGTTTTTCTGGAAGCAGGCGGAGAGCGAAATTATTTTCAATTTGAAATTGATATAGAAACAACGGAAAAAAGGATCATACTGAGTAATGACGGTCATAAAATTTTCAGTTCGGCTGAATCACCTTTGTATAAAGGATTCAAAAGCTTGAAGGAAGAAGCTTTTCCGCAATTTGAGAATCTGAATCCATGGATCTTCCTATATCAGGAAATTATTGATCACTTTGATCAAAAATCCATCCAGATCAAAGGGTCCTTATCCGCAAATCAAAGGATATTGAAGCTTATCAATTTACTTTATTCCTAAATTCTCCGAGGACTGAACCCTCTGATACATAAACCTGATTGTCTGTCAACACCGAAGACTGCGTTGAGTTCCCACTTTCTTTTGGGAGAAAAGGGATCGTTTATGACGATTCCCGCCTTTCTGAGAGCTGATCCGAAGCCGCTCATATCGAAAATGAGAAGAATGACGAACAGAAGGCATCTGCTTCGTCCGGAAGCGATGGAAAACGTGCCAATCTCGGCCCAGTCTTCATTAAAAGGCCTGAAATTGACTTTCTTAAGATCCTGATTTTTCTTCTGATAAAGAGTTTTCATTCCCTCGGGATCTCTGGCAAAAGTCCGGAGAAGAATTCTGAATCGTTTCATAAGATGAGAAAAATACTTTGGCAATCCGTTGAATTTTTTTGATCTCCGTTCAAGATGTTCCAGGAAGTATGACGGGATAAGGAGTGTTGAAATTCCGCTTCCCTTCATCGTCAGTTTTGTTTTCAGCTCCTCACTGAACATTAACACATTAAACTCTTCAGCTGTCATATAAAGCTCTCCTGAATTACACTGTATCGAAAATGTCGTTCCGGGTGAAAAAAAAATCAGTTTTTTCACTTTCAGGCAGTTTTTCATTATAAGGTGAACTGCATTTCCGAATGAGTCTTCCGAGTTCCTGATGAGAGTCCCCGGAACAGGTCAGTCAGTTTTTGGAGATCCTACGAAAACCGGGGGCTTTGGAGGAGAGAGACACGGGATAGGGATCGAAGCGGTGTCAATAAGATGCAGATGCATCTTATTGACAGAAGCGAGAGCCCGGGCTTGCGTGATATTTCAACACGCAAGCATCCCCAAAATTACCTTACACGCAAATAAAGATGAAGACTCAAAGCAAGAAGAGGGATATTTTTTGCAACCGTTCCGAAAGGATGGAACCAATGGTGAGAAGCAAAAACTGTAAGTATCGCAGTGTAGGTCAGAACAAGCAGGATCTGCAGGAGAAGGATCCTTTTCCTGTATTTTTTTATAAATACTAAATATCCCATAACAAGATCAGCAATGCTTCCTGCCCAGATGGATGCTGCAGACAGATCATGGCCGGCTCCCGTTTCCTTCATCAGCTGATAACTTACATCCCAGGAAACAAGTGAACTTACTGCTGACCAAATCCATATAAAACTTACAGAAAGAAGGGAAACTGCATAACTCAGCGAATCAGATGCTGTTATTTCGGATGACTGCAGCTGTCCTGAAACAGAAGGGAAAACAACTGTTCCTGAAGGTTTAATCTTCCCGTCTTCCTCTGCTAAATTAATATTATCTTTCTTAATATAATCATCAGCATTTACTGTCTGCATAATTTTAAAAAGATCTTTCTGGAATATTCCAATCCTTGCGGAAGGAAAAAGAAAGAAAAAAACATTCATAAGAAAGGAAGGAATCTTGAAAAACAATGCTTCTCTCCCTCTCATTGCATTGTAAATTTCCTGTATTTCTTCCGGTTCAGAGAGGGCAAAAATCTGTTTGGGATATTCTATAAAGTTTTTTATTACTTCTTCTACAAGAATGACAAGCTGAGATATATGAATAAAGGGCATTTTCTCATCACTTAGCACAGGAACGGCAGGCAGTGAGGCAACCTCAGCAAAGAACTGAGAACTTTTACCGTTCTTTCCAAGGACAATCCCAGGGTAAATGATTCTTGCGTTTTCATAATTCAGAAGAAAACTGTCCGTTTCCTTTTTTGTAGAAAGAAACTCTGATACTGGTTTTTCTTTTTCAGCCCCGATTGCAGAAATATGGATGATTCTAATCTTCTTTCTGATGCAGGACTCATAAAGCTCCAGCGGGGTTTCTGTCTGTATTCTTCTAAAATCTCCTTCAACAATACCGACAGCATTGATGACAAGATCAATCCCCTGCAGGATTTCATCCCAGTCGGTCCGGACAGAAAAATCAGCATATTTCCAGAATTTCATCCCGTCAAGCTTCCGCCTTCCCCCCGCTGTCACTTTATGCTCCGAAGAAAGAGAATTGAAAATCGCATTTCCGATGAATCCTGATGCTCCCAGAAGAAGTATATTCATATCAGTGAAACCTTATAAACCATCATATAATAAAGAATAACAGATCCCGCAAACGATGGCAGTCCAAGATAAAACCAGGCCTGCAGATGTCTGTGAAATTCAGGAGTCATCTGACTGCCACTGTCCAGTATCCTTCTCATCAGTATCTGCAGATATGCTGCCCTTATCCAGAGCACGAATATTACGATGCTGATTCCAAAGACCTGCCAGAACCATCTTGAATAAGTCAGCCCCAGTATTTCAGAAAGAAGAATACCGGTAACCAGCTGAATGACAACGGACGGAGCAGTGAAAAACGTATCGGCCAATATGACCAGTCTCAAAACTTCCCTGACCGCCGTTTCATTTCCTCTTCTATATGTAAAATACAGATAGAAGGCGCTTCCAAACCCCATTCCGATCATAATCGTTGCACTCAATATATGGATCAGTTTGAAAAACAAATAACTCATAATATCCTCCTGTCACCCAAAGCCAGTCTGTGCATAACACGAAATCACTCAATACAAGATTTCCGAAATTTCTTGTTTCACTGTTCAGACCTATCATACAATATTTCATTATATGATCAATATCCTGCAGCTCATTCTGCTGCTCAATTTCTGCTTTGTCAAGCAGCATTCATTCAGCAGGAACCTCACAGTCTGCTATGACAGGGCAGCCTAATCGCTGTTATCACTGAAATAATCAACATGAAAGTCCACACAGCATAATCTCTTCATTTTGGATAGAAGCGAAAAATACTGCTCGGCTGCCTTGTATGGCAGATTTTTATCTGCATCATGCAAAGCAGAGCCTGTCAGTCACTGAGCCGTTGGATCTCTTTATCATTAAGCAAAAAATACGCCTATATTAATTGAACTGCTTAAAATCTGTCTTACTTACTATATTTATCATAATTGTAGGTAAGATCTCTTCGTCTAGGAGTAAATCCTCCGGAGGAAAGAAATTTGAGAGCCTCCGCCTCCGTCTTCAGACCGAAGGACCGAAGGACATTCTCCTCAATGACAACGGATGACACATCATCAGCACCGCTGTACAGTGCAAGCTGACCGATTCCCTTCCCCAGAACCATCACAGATGTTTCAATATGAGGAATATTATCCAGAAAAATTCTGCATATCCCAAGCACCTTCAGATACTCATGAGTAGGTACGGAACGTATCTTGAAACGTTTTGTCTGAGGCTGGAATGTCCAGGGAATAAATGCATGGAAACCTTTCGTTCTGTCCTGAAGATCCCTGATTACCTTCAGATGCTCAACGACCTCTTCTTCTGTCTCTTCCGATCCGAATACTATGTTTGCACTGCCGGGCAGACCCGCCTCATGACAGGTTTCCATGGCTCTGACCCATTCACTGACAGAAGCCTTTTTAGGTGAGATAATATTTCTCATTCTTTCAGTCAGTATCTCGGCTCCAGCCCCTGGAACGGAGTCCAGCCCTGCATCTTTCAGAATCTTCAGTACATCCTTCAACGGTTTCCCTGTGATTTTTTCCAGATTGATGATTTCCACCGGAGAAAAAGCCCGGATGTGAAAATGAGGAAACCTTTGTTTTACTGATGATAATACATCTAGATAATAATCAAACTTAAGATCAGGATAAACGCCTCCCTGAAGGAACATCTGATCCGCCCCTTCCCTTTCTGCATATTCCATTTTTTCAAGGATTTCCTCTTTAGTGAGAACATAGCCTTTACCCGAACCTATCTCGTCCATAAAGGAACAGAAGCTGCATTCCACATTGCAGAAATTCGTATAGTTCACTACACGGAACATTGTGTAGCTGGCAAATTCATGAGAAAGAATCTTTTCTCTTTTCTCGCGTGCGACTTTCTGTATTTCCAGAAAATCACCTTCCTTATAAAGGAGCAGTGCTTCATCCGCACTTATTCGTTCTCCTGCAGATGCCTTTTTCAGAACATCTTCAGACTTGACGGAGCCTCTTAAATAATATCCCATAATCATTACCTGATATTCAGATTGAGTTCAGAAGAAATCGCGAAAAGACTGTCTTTGATCTCTTTGATTCTTGCCTGAGTAAATGTTTCCCTGAATGTAAGGAGGGGAATCCTGTACGTAACGGATTTTTTTCCAGAAGGAATATTCTCTCCTCTGTATATCGAAAGCACATAAATCTCCTGAACCTCTTCTATTCCGGCACTCTTCACCTTCTCAGCAAAAGCCTCTGTTCCCATATTCTCATCGAGCAGAAGAGAAATATCAAAACTGTCCTGAGGAAAGCTTGAAGGAGTTCTGAACTGAAACACGTTTCTGTTTGCAGTAAAAAGGGGAAGAAGTTCATCAAAGAAAATTCTTCCAATGACGGGTATTCCCTTTTTAAAATCGTACTGCTCATAGAGTGCAGGATGAAGAATTCCAGCCTCTGCAGCCGCGGTCTGTCCGGAAAAGAATCTGACTGCGCAGTTGGGATGAAAATATGTCTCTGACGATTTTTCCACCCTTACATCCGGCACATTCAGAATCCTGAGAATATGAAGTATCTCATTTTTCATGATCTGAAAATCCTCTTCCTTTGTTTCAAAAGTATCCTGTTTTCTGTTCACAATTGAAGCAAGGCCAAACTGTTTTTTTTCATGCCCCAATGATCCCTTAACCGGAAAATATGTTCTGCCCAGTTCAAAGATTCTGATTTTTTCGAACCTGTCGAAATTTACCCTCAGATTTTTCAGAAGTCCCGGATAAACCGATGTTCTGAGATGAGAATATTCTTCCGGCATTGAATTCTGAATTTTCAGCGCCTGCGACTTCCCTTCGAACTGAGTATCCTTTTCGCCCGCAAAGGAATAATTGTACACCTCGGAATAGCAGAATCTTTCAGAGAGAACAGTCTTCAGTTTTCTTTCGAGTGTTTTGGATTCCGAAAGAAGTGCAGGAGCAACATCCATACGCAGCGAAACAAGATCTATTTCTGCATAACCTATCGACCGGCCTACCTCTTCCACAATATCTTCAGGAATGAGAATATCATATTGATTTCTATATTCAGGTACAGTGATAATCAGTGTATCAGAGCCTTGTTCTTCTGTCCTGAATCCCAGTTTATGCAGTTTTTCAAGAATCAGCTCTTTCTCAAAATCTTTTCCCAGTTTCCTGCGGATGAACCCGAAAGAAGTTTCAATTTTTACCTTTCTGTCCGGTTCGAGAATGAATCCATCCGGCTCGTACGCCTTCAGACTGCTGCATCCGTTCTCCTGAAGCAGTTCAAGCGAACGTCTGATTACAGGAATCGGAGTGAAAGGATTCTGTCCTTTTTCATACCTTACTGCAGCTTCAGAACGAATGCCTGTCTTTCTGATTGATCTTCTGACATCCTCTCTTCTGAATACGGCAGATTCCATTATCAGAGTTTCAGTGGAACTGTTCACGCCGGAATCAAAGCCTCCCATCACCCCGGCAATGGCAGCAGGCTTCTCTCCGCTCCTGATCAGCACAATCCCTTCCTTGTCTGAAAATTCAGATTCATCGAGAAGCTTGAATCTGTCCTTTTTTTCAGACAGAGAGACCTGCAGTTCAGACTTTCCGATAATATCCCGGTCAAAAAAATGTGTAGGCTGTCCCATTTCCAGCATCACATAATTGGAAATGTCTACCACATTGTTAATCGTCCTGATGCCGCATTTAGTCAGACGTGACCTGATCTTTTCAGAGGATTCAGAAACCCGTATATTTTCAATGAGACAGGCGTAATAGGAATGAGCGTGTTCTGTTTTTTTGACAAGTTTATCGGATTTTCCGGAAAAGGCAAATTTAGATTCGAATGGATTAAATTTCAAAGGCAGTGAAAGCTGTGCGGCAAGTTCCCTTGCAAATCCGAAATGCGACCATAAATCGGGTCTGTGGGTAATCGATTTGTTGTCGATGACCAGAATCCTGTCTTTCAGATTCAGAATGCTTCTCAGACTCTCGCCGATCTTTGCTTCACCAGGCAGGCTCATTACTCCTGAATGATCAGCAGAAAGCCCAAGCTCCTTTTCTGAACAGAGCATCCCTGAGCTTCTGATTCCCTTAAGTTCAGCCTCTTCTATTTTTTTTCCGCCAATGACCGTGCCCGGCAGAGCCAGGGGAACCTTCATCCCTGCCTTAAGATTCGATGCCCCGCTCACCAGCTGAATTTCCGAACGTCCTGCATTCACTCTGCAGACATTCAGCCTGTCTGCATCCGGATGCTTTTCGATACTTATTATTTCTGCACATATTATATTTTCCAGTTCAGAAAAATACTCTTCCACATTATCCACTTCACAGACAGAAAGACTGATCCTGTGCAGGATCCTGTCAAAGGACAGACTTTCGAAATCTGCGAAATCATTCAGCCAGCTGTAAGACAATTTCATAATTATTCCTGTTTAAGATTATATTGATGACCGAATCTGCATAGCAGTAAAACTCGAAAAGTTCCGCAATGCAGGACGGTTGAGGCTATTTGCAGGACTGCTTGAGCACAGTATTCAGACTGATTTCTACATCATTCCAGAGCTTCGACTTACCGTCTTTTCCGATATGCTGAGCATTACATTCCTTGTTCAGAGAGTCCACAGACTTCTGTGCACGAAAAAGATTCAAGTCCACTGTTCCCTTCAGTTCGATTTTTACATTATCAGCCACAGTGAATTTCACCGGAACCGTTTTAGTTTCTCCGTTCATCTTTAAAACCAGATCAGCCGTTCCTGAACTGCCTGAGAGCTTCACTTTCCGAAAGTTCCCGGTAATCTTAGAAGTTTCCTTCATTGTCCCGAAGAAGAATTTTGAAATTTTTGCGTCCCTGTCCGGATTGTTTGTATGCACAGATGCAGTATCAATACTGAATTTCAGTCCCTCTGCCAGAAGAACAACTGATTTTGCAGATTTACTTTCCAAAGCTTCCACTTTAGTGAAACTTCCTTCCACACCTGTTTTTTCAGTGAATTTAAAGGCCTTCCATTTCAAAACGGTGGATGAAGGGTCAAAAGAAAGATCACAGTCTGCAGAAAAAACAGATACCGATACTGACAATAGACCAAGAACTGCAAATTTTCTGAACATAATTACCTCTTTTCCGAGATTATTTCCCTTCAGTTTTCCTTCCACAAATAATTACTGATTTTTTACTTGAATTAAAATGCCCGACCGCTGTTATTACAAATAGTATCCGTTTGCGAAAATTGATACTGCAGCATGATCCGGAAATTCTCACAAAAGCCGGTTCCATGTTACTTATATCTTCTGATTTTAGAGGTGAGATTCATGTGGAATTCACGTTTTTTTATTGTTACTTCTCTGATTCTGGCAGCTGCAGTGAGCCGACTCATTCATCTTCCGGGAAATTTTTCTCCAGTTATGGCAATTGCACTGTTTGCAGGAGCGCATCTTTCCAGTAAAAAAGATGCCCTTTGGATTCCAGTGGCAGGAATGTTCCTGAGTGATCTGTTTCTGGGATTTCATTCTCTGCAGATTCTTGTTTACGGACTGATGGTATGCACAGTGATTCTCGGCTGGCAGCTTCGTTCGATTTCTTCGCCTGCAAGAATCCTGGGAACTTCTCTTTTTGGTTCTGTCCTGTTTTTTGCTGTGACAAACCTGTTCGTATGGCTGACATCAGGAATGTATGAACTGAATCTGAACGGATTCATTCAGTGTTATACACTTGCCATTCCATTTTTTCAGAACAGTCTGGCAGGTGATCTGCTCTTCACTTCTGTCTTCTTCGGTCTGGCTTACTATCTGGAAAAAAAATCAGTATTTTCTCCCATCACAGCTTAATTTGATGAATCAGACTGCGGAACATCTCTGCAGTCTGTAATTTGAAAAATAATGATTCCTAAGTTTTTCCCGATTATCAGTCTTATTCTGTTTTCCTCCAATTTATCAGCAGCCGGATTAGGCAGCACAGGTGCATTCGATTTTCTGATTATCGCTCTGCTTCTGATCCTGGGGGGATTTATTTTTTATCTGCAGTCTCAAGTACAGAAGAAAAGAAGGGAAACAGAAGAACTGCTTGAAAAACTTGCCTTGAAAGAAAGAGCCTGGACCCCAGATATCACAAAAGACTATATTTCAAAAGTATTTCATCTAGTGCAGAAATCCTGGGCGGAAAAAAACGCAGACGTTGCGAAAGACTTTATGTCTGAATCCCTGTATCTGAATCATAAAGTGCAGACTGATCTGATGGTCAGCAATCATGAAAAAAATATGCTGGAAAGAATTAGACTGAAGGAAATTCACACGGCAGAGATTCTGGATTATCAGGATGCTAAGAGAGATATTATGCTCGTTCTGATCAAGGGAAGCATGATTGACTATGTCATCGACGAAATCACCGGTAAAATTAAATGGGGCAAAAAGGATGAACCGGAAGAAATCAGTGAACTTTGGAAATTTATCAGAAGCAGAGACAGGTGGGTTTTAGACAGTATCGAACAGAAAGTAGAAATAAAATTCCTGCATGAACTTCACTCGAAACCGGAAGAAAGTCCGTAATCTACATCAATAAAAATATAGTATTTCCCCTCTATTGTTCTCGAAAACGTTCTGAGTATTTTTTCTTCTCTGATATCATGGTAGGCTTCACTGATGATCCAGCTTTCATTTTGAATTCTGGAATGATACACATGGTTGATAAAGTAAGGTCTCCAGCACCAGTTCGTTTTCAGAGATGAGTAATCAGTCTCTATTCCAAAATCAGTCCTGCATACAAAATTCGGAGAAATCTGATTCCCAAAAAGATCTGTCACAAAGAATCTGAATATGGAAGCGTCCGTGCGAAATATCTTTTCAAGCTCAGGAAAATTTCTTTCTACCGAATAGGTATCTATATGCATCTGGCTGAGAATGTCAAGGATCCGTTTCTCCCATCCGACCTTATCTGCTATTTTCTGGGATATATTTTCCATAAAACGGGATAACCCGGATTCGAGATGCCGACCGTAATGATCCCTGTCTATAAAATCGTGTACGGGTTCAGAAAAGAAATAGCCCTGAAGATATCTTGACCCATGCCCCATTGCCATCAGCAGTTCAGCGGAATTTTCCACTCCTTCATACAGAAGAGAAATTCCCAAATTCTGAGTAAGTCTTGCCAGAGAATGCAGAATTTCCTGATAAGACTGATCCTCAAGTGCTCTCTGAAGCATATGCATATCCACTTTTACTATGTCAGGACGAAATAAAGCAATTCTGTCCAGATTGGAGGAATTTTTACCAAGGTCATCAATTGCAATAATGTAGCCTTTCCTTTTATAAAGATTTATCAGTGGTTTAAAATCGTCCAGACTCTGCTCCACAGCATCTTCCGTAATTTCAATTACGATATTCTGAGGGTCTACTCCGAAAGAGTCAGTCAGTTTCATAAATTCGGATGTATAATCCTGCAGATTGCTCAGTTCTTCAGCAAGAAATGCAGGGGATATATTTATAAAAAGTTTTAATGAAGAATCATTCCATAGTGCAAATTTTTCTATTGCACTGTTCCTGACAGTTGAATCAATCTGCATCTTCCATTTTTTGGCCTCAGAATCTCTTAAGCGGCTCCCCTGTCTCTGGAGTGACTTTGCCTGAAAGAAGTTCCCCAGACTCATCAGCTTTCCGTCCAGATCCAGACGTCCCAGACATTCATAACCCGCCACAGACTTGCTTTCGAGGGAAATGACTGGCTGGAAAAAAGGAAGCACAGTTCCTTCCTTCAGAAGATGTTCCCAGTCTTGAGTTGAATTCTTCATAATACAAATCCCCCAGTCACCATAAAGCAAGTTTTATGCCAACATGGAGATTTCGCTGAGTTTCAAAACTGCGAAAATTAAATTTCGCCTTTTCCAATTCAAAATGAACCTTACTAATACCGAATTTCACGAATTCAGAGGCAAAATAGTAAATCAGTCTGTCCTGAATCGCTGTTTTTATCAACTGCATTAGCCACAGTCTCCAATCCGCTTTCAACTCTGAAACAGAATGCTTATCAGCAATAATCAGTCTGCAAATCGGTTCATAATGCGAAGACCGTCAGGCAGAATCGTTCAGTGATACATTCGAGGAGATTTTCTCAGAAATTCCTTCCCTGCCTCCACGCAGGCAGCGGCAGGATTTCTGTCAAAGGCATAATTTCGATGTATATAGAATATAATATACTGACGATATATCGCGCAGTCTATTTCCCTGAAAGAATCACTTTGGAGGTATTTTCTCTGTTTACAGGAGATATAATTCCCTTTTCTGTAATGATGCCTGCAATATTTTCTGAAGGAGTCACATCAAATCCCGGATTGAGCGCCCTTGCATTTTTCGGCGAAAAAACTCCCTTTTCTACCAGGTTTTTTCCCTCGCTGTCTTTTAGAAATGAATACTGAGTCAGTTCATCCTCATTTCTCATTTCAATCACAATGCCGGAACCGTCATTCAGACTGAAATCAAAACTAGTCTCGCTTGCACATACATAGAAAGGAACATTATGAGACTTTGCAAGTATGGAAAGACCGTATGTTCCAATCTTGTTTGCAGTATCGCCGTTTGATGCAATTCTGTCTGCTCCTACGATGACTGCATCGATACGCCTGTCCTTCATCAGCCATGCTGCCATTGAGTCTGCAATAATAAAACAGTCTATGCCTTCTTCCATCATCTCCCATGAAGTAAGTCTTGATCCCTGAAGATAAGGCCTCGTTTCATCCGCATAAACAGTGACCTTGAAGCCTCTGTCCCTAAGAGCCCGGACAACTCCAAGGGCAGTACCTATGCCCGCAGTTGCAACAGCACCAGTGTTGCAGTGAGTCAGAATATTTATTTCGCGGGGTTCTCCAAAAAGAGCAGCTCCGTTTTCAGAGATCTTCCTGTTTGTATCATAATCTTCCTTGAACATAAGATTCGACAATGACTCAATCCTGTCCGTAAGTTCCGAGAGCGACAGTGAACTGTAGACCGATTCATTGATCTCTTTATTCAGTCTGTCCAGCGCAAGTTTCAGATTGACTGCAGTAGGTCTTGAATCCAGAAGAAAGGAACACTTTGCCTGAAATTCAGAATAGGACGGCTTTTCCCTGCTCCGCCTTACAAACAGTGTGAGTCCGTACATTCCCGACAATGCAATGGCAGGAGCTCCCCGTACAACCATCAGCCGAATGCATTCCACAACTTCTTCGAGCGTAGTCATCTTAAGATAAGCTTTTTCCTTCGGAATTTTCCGCTGATCAAGAAGCAGGAGATGATCATAACGCCAGACTATGGAAGATAAAAATTTCTGAGAAGTATTCTGCATATACTGTTCATAATTCAAAACTCAGTCTGAAAAACAAGTAAAAAGTTTTACTGCTTTTCCTGAACATTGCGCAAAGGGAGATTCAGTTCATTATATTATATCTGTCATAACACTGGCAATAAATTCAGCCCTACCTTCAGTCCTGCAGATGGAGGAAATCTAAACTGTAATACATTTGATCTCTCTGAAAATTTCAGAGCGGAGAATGATTTTTCATTCGCAAAACTTTTTCCGAATGCGGCATTTTCAGTCCTGACAATCCTTAAAACATGTCCGGCATTACAGCTTATTATGCAAGGAATGAATCAATACTGCTATTCCCAGATTTTTTCATATCCCAGTTCAGTTGAGTCCGAAAAAATAAAAACTTCCCGCTGAAAAAAGTTATATGGAACGTCAGAAGAGAAAAGACATGAATCACATTAATATCATTATTTTTAAATTATACATAGCATGACCAGATTTCAAATTACTAGTAAATAACTCACCTTACGCAAATACAATATGCTATCTAGATGCAATA
>DAORDI010000159.1:4172-12374 GCA_035345895.1 Leptospiraceae bacterium | reverse complement strand
AACTTGACTATTATCACACAATCACTTAATGCAAGTCTACGTGATGCAGATTGGAAAACCAAATTAAATGGTAATGGAAATAAAAAAGGTTTAACGACTTACTCCGCAGGACTTGAAACGGTAAGTGATTGTTTGACACTTGCAGACTGGAATGAGGAAGAAATTGAAAAACGAGCAAAGTTTTTATTTGATAAGGCAAAGGATATTTGGAAAGTATAAAGCTCCAAAACGTTAGGCAAAAGTTGTTTCTGTTTTTGCTGATTTGATAACGGTATATAAACCGAATCAAACTGAATGGATCGATGACAGTAGGACTAGGAGAAAATCATGAAAAAGAAACTGTCAAAATGTATTCATTGTGGAATTGGAAAAACAAATGTGAAGTTGGTGGAAAAGATTTTATCCTCCGATGATAATACTGCACTAGTAAAAGTCAACGCAGAAGTCTGTGACCATTGTGGAGAAAGATACTACGAACCGGAA
Source organism: Leptospiraceae bacterium (assembly GCA_035345895.1). Classification (GTDB taxonomy): domain Bacteria; phylum Spirochaetota; class Leptospiria; order Leptospirales; family Leptospiraceae; genus DAORDI01. The sequence continues at coordinate 11,891 of DAORDI010000159.1, read as the reverse complement.
ACAATTCGATACTTTGAAAGAATCAAAAAGGAATTGAAGAATAAAAACAGCAAGCAATTAATTCCCGTTGGAATTGCCTATAAGGTCGCCATTTAAAAATTTCAAGTGCTAAACCTTCATAGCATTTATTAAAGGAATAGGAACAAAGAAAAAGTCGCAACCGCTTAAAGAACCCCAGATTTGCAAAGTAACGGAAGGAAAATATGAGATTCAGTTTGAATTTAAATTCGGAAGAAAGGTCAGTCGCTCTTATAAGACTGTCAGTTTGGAAGGGAAGCCGGGAGAAGTCTATATGATCTGTTCTATCACAAATGCAGAAAGAGAACTCTTCAGAAAATAGGCAAAGGCTCAACAATGCAGAAAAGTAATTCAGTACATTCCGGGTTGCAGTCTCCGGCATATAATAAAAAAGGGTATTATCCTGACAGGGAGTTCAATTGCATGAGACGAATTGCAGTATTCGGCAAACCGGGCGGCGGAAAATCTACACTCAGCAGGAGATTGGCATCTGCTTTCGGTGTGAAATTATATCCCCTGGATCTGATTGAGTATTATCCGGACGGAAGAAAAAAATCCCTGGAAGAATACAATGAATCTCATTCAGAGATTTTGAAAAGAGATGCCTGGATCATAGATGGGCTCGGAACATTGGATTCCTTTTGGAAGAGAGTGGATTCAGCGGACACTCTGATATATATTGATCTGCCGTATTGGCAGCACTATTGGCTGACTGCAAAACGTCTGCTGAAGAGTCCTTTTGTAAAGCCGGAAGGCTGGCCTGAGGGCAGTTCTGTATTCAAAGGCACACTCTCCAGCTGGAAATATCTCAGGCTGTCGCCTGCATTCTGGACAGCCGATTTTTTAAGTAAGATAAAAGCAAGGGCAGAAGGTAAGACATTTTATCATTTAAAATCGATTTCGGAGCTGGACACTTTTCTCAAAGACTGACTGGAGGAAACTCCTAAAGTCTGTTCTGCAAGGCGGGCAGTCTTGATGGAGATTTCATTTCCCATACGAAGACACAGATAATCAATAAATTCCCCTTGACGAAAACTTTCAGAATAGATCTTTAGAAATAAGGGGAAGGAAGGGTGGCATTATTCAGAAATAAATTTCGTATTGAATCATCCCGCCTTCCCGGATGGGATTATTCCAATCCTGGATATTATTTCATTACTGTATGCACAAAAAACAGGGTACATTTATTCGGGGAAATCCAATCTGTTCCGATTGGGCCTGTAGAGACGGGTCTCAGACCCGTCTCTACGTATGTGAAATCATCCAAAGGAAATAAAGCCCTATATTATCCTATGGTATTGAATGAATTCGGAGAAATTGTACTGAGATGCTGGAATGATCTGCCAAATTATTATCCAAATACTGCACTCGATGAATTTGTCATTATGCCGAATCATATTCATGGGATAATACATATCATTGAAAGGGGAAAAAATAATTTATCAGATATTGTCCGTTCATTGAAGTCATTTTCTGCAAGGCGGATCAATGAGCAGTTCAGATCGGAAAATGCTTCCCGGACAGTGCCGACAGTCTGGCAGGGCCGTTTTTATGACCATATTATCCGGGACCAGAAGGAATTACACAATTTCAGAAATTATATTCAAACCAATCCGATCGAATGGGAAACGGATGATCTGATGCATATAATGTAAAATTCTCTTCTTGACAGAAAATGATGCCTCTGAAATAAACGTCTAAGAGTCAGCTTAATTCAGAATATCGAACCGGGGAAACCAATCATTTGGGGCTTGTTTCAAAGGGAATATGATTTCGCAGGAAGTCTTATTTCGGATGAAAAGGGATCTTCAACCCTAGCCCGTCAGCTAACCTCGGATGCGTTGAGGAGAATCGGCACCTGCCTTTTTCCCGGACTCCAGTAAAAAGACTGTGTTATGCAGTCACCGGGAGAAAGATATGAAAAATATCATTATATTCTATATACTCATGCTCCTGCTGTTTTTCGGTTTTGCATCTGTCATTTCCGAAAAGGGAAAGGTTCTGGAAACAGAGAAATCTTCTCTCAGCACTGCAGAGACAAAGACAGGCTCTCAGGCCGCTCCGGAGCATTCCGTCAGTGCGGAAATCCTTGCTCATTTTTCTCATCCTCTGACCAGGTTTATGATGCAGCTGATCCTTGTGGTCAGCACAGCCAGACTGTTTGGAATTCTGTTTCAGAGAATACGGCAGCCCTCTGTCATCGGTGAAATACTGGCGGGAATACTTCTAGGCCCGACTCTTTTCGGAACTGTATTCCCTGCAGGTTATGAATTTCTCTTTCCTAAAAACTCTCTTTCCATACTGCAGATATTCAGTCAGTTCGGACTGATTCTTTTCATGTTTGTCATAGGAATGGAGCTCGATACTTCTGTTCTGAAAAATAAACTCCATACTGCAGTTGTTGTAAGTCATGCCAGCATTGTTTTTCCGTTTGCACTGGGAATGAGTCTTTCTCTTTATCTGTATCAGAAATTCGCTCCTTCGAATATAAGTTTTCTTACATTTTCACTGTTCATGGGGATTGCAATGAGCATCACTGCATTTCCTGTACTCGCCAGAATTCTGCAGGAAAGAGAACTGTCTAAGACCAGGCTCGGGATCATCACCATTTCCTGCGCTGCTGCGGATGACATTACCGCATGGAGCATCCTGGCTGTCATTGTGGCAATAGCAAAAGCAGGGAGTCTTCTGGGGGCTGCAGTTCCGATCTTTCTATCCATATTATATGTGACATTTATGATTACTGCAGTGCGTCCTCTTCTTCTGCGTTTCAGTGCAGTATATGCATCCAGAGAAAATCTGACAAGAACTTCAGTCACTGTTCTTTTCCTGATTCTTTTCGTTTCCTCTCTGACCACTGAGATCATCGGCATCCACGCACTGTTCGGTGCATTCCTTGCGGGCACGATCATTCCAGGGAGCAGCAGACTGAAATCACTGATCATTGAAAAGATTCAGGACATCAGTCTTCTTGTGCTTCTTCCTATGTTCTTTGCTTTTACCGGAATCAGGACAAGGATGAATCTTTTTCAGGACGGGATGATGCTCACTGCACTTGCTGTCATCCTCACTGCAGTTCTCGGGAAGTTCGGAGGAAGTTTCATAGCAGCAAAACTTTCGAAAGAGTCCTGGAAGGATTCTCTTTCCATAGGTGCACTGATGAATACGAGAGGACTTATGGAGCTTGTTGTGCTGAATGTGGGATATGATCTTGGAATCCTGTCTGCAGAAATATTTTCCATTATGGTTCTGATGGCTCTTGTCACTACGTTTATGACCGGGCCCGCACTTGATTTCATCAATTATATTTTTCCTGACAGGGAAAATACCGAACTGCCTGTTCCTGAAAAGTCCATTCTGTTTTCTTTCGGCAAGCCGGAAATGGGATATAAGCTGCTTCAGACAGCAAGACTTCTTTCCTCCGATTCCGGTCTCAAGGCAGTGCATATCACTCCGAATCAGTATCTTCTGGAAGAAGAATCAGTTCTCTACAGGGAAGAGGCATTCCGACCGGTCAGAGATTTATCCAAGAGTCTGAATCTGGAACTTGAAGAAATATACAAGGTTACGGAAAATATCAGTTCTGAAATTCTGCACCAGATGAAACTTCACAGTCCGACTCTTCTTCTTGTAGGTGCTGCAAAGTCTGTTCTGTCGGACGATATCTTCGGAGGAACACTGAAAAAGGTATTGAAGGAGTCGCCAGTTCCTGTGGGGATTTTTCTGGAATCAGAGAATCAGGACTTCAGGAAGATCATTGTGCTGAAAAAAGAGAATTCTTTTCAGATGAAGTCTCTGTTTGAAAATCTGAAGCCCTCTCTTCCTGCAGTGACTGTTTCCTTTGAAGAGTTCTCGGAAAAAAATTTAATGAAGGATTCATTGATCTGCATGGAATTTCATGATTGGAATGAATCTTTTGCCGGGATGTCTGCATCCTTTCTGGTATTTCATTTTCCTTAAGATCAGTCTTTACACTTATCGAATACAATCTTCATTTCGCCGCTGCCCCGTTTATGCATATTGCAGCCTTTATGACGGTGTCTCAGCAGTGCGCGAAGTGACTGCATTTCCGGAAGATGTCTGATCTTTCGAACAGTTCCAGGGGAAAGGGAAATCGCACTTTGAACATCGTGTATAAAATGGGACTGATCGTAATAACCGAAGTCGAATACCAGATCCTGCATATCCGATTCTTCATCGAACAGCAGTCTTGCAATTGCAAATTCTGCTTTGACTGTTCTGATGTACTGAACCGGTGAAACACCGAATGCCTGGATTGACTTCCTTCTCAAGGTGCGCTCTGAACAGTCAAGCTCCCTGCTCAGATCCCTGATGCTGATATTTCCTTCTGCTGCATTGACTGCATCCATCATCCTGAGTGACATTTCATTCTGAGTCAGATCCAGTGTGCAGAAAAATTCTGCAAACGTGCTGTTCAGTATGTTCAGTTTTTCCTGACTGTTTTCCGCTTCGGAAAGTTTTTCAGTCAGAGAGGACAGATTCTTCAGATGTCTGAAATTCTGAATTTCAATGCAGGAATTTGTCAGAAGCTCCATATTTTCCCGAAATACTGAATTGAGAAATTCATGTGCAAAGTCCACTACAATGACCCGCAGATCGGGAATCAGCTTTCCGTAGTTTCTGGGATGAAGATACATTCCTGCAGTGTAAATTCCGTTTGCATATTTATGAAAAATATTATCATCTGTGACTGTATGAAATTCATCTCCGTAATTTATTATAAGAGATACATTGCTCAGGCAGGATGTTCTCTGGTGAACAGAGAGGCTGCTGCCTTGGATGAAATGATAATTCTGAATATAATTCCGGATTTGACTGGCCGGTCTGTGCAGTTCATAGGCAAACATATAAGCTCCGGGCTGATGCTCCTGTAAAATAAAAACAGTTCTTCAGCATATATTTTTCAGAATTGCTGAAAAAAGACTCGCACCTGTCCGTTTTTTACAATACGAAAGCATATTTGAATGCTAAGAATAATCATTCCAGATAATAAGGAGACATAGATGAAACTCAGAATCATTTTTACGGCATTGGTGCTGGTTTTTGCTTTGCAGACAGATGCAAAGAAAGGAGATCCGGAGAAGTTCTCCACGAAGAATATTGAAGTTGTACTGAAGGATGAAAACGGATTCAGTCATTTTATTGTATTCTCAAAAATCAGGAATTCAGAAGGATCTAAATCAGTATATACTGCGGATTTCTGGGTCAATGATCAGGTATCTATCGTAGGTTATGAAGTCTGGAGCATTATGTTCCGCACTGATGAAGAAAACTATGCATACAGAATTTCCAGATATGACAGAGGCGGTTCCTATGATTCCGCAAAGGTTCTTTATTTTGAGATGCCTGAAGAGGAATTGAAACTGATTGCAGATGCAAAGAACATTAAAGTCAGAATGATTATGAAAGGAGAAAAACTCGGTGCTTTTCCGTTCCAAGATTATTCGGCAGTGAAGGAAAATGAACTCAGACGTTCGATGAAGGAAATACTGAAATACTGAGTATGCTGAAAAGGCCTGAGCTGATGAAACTGCCGCTTACCCCGCTTGCGCTGCTCATGATTTCTTATAGTATAAGTGCACAGAATATGCTCCATTTCAGTGAGTATCAGGGATCTATGAACTGGAATGATGCAGATCAGAAATGCAGAGGCATTCGGATGAGACTTCCTTCTCTGCAGGAACTGGATGAGGGAAAGAATACAGCCTGGCTCCAGAACGGATCTGCTCCGGAGTTTTGGACTTCGGAGAAAGTCAGTGAGCAGTCTGTCAGAGTCTTTCGTCTGTATTTGAATGTCAGGGACAGACTGACAGTGATGGAACCCGCAGAGTCGATTCCTTCGGCAGGCAAGGGAGTCATCTGTGTTTCAGATGCTCCTGCAGGCAGTATAGAAGCGGAACTGTTTTTTCAGAAAGAGAGGATTCAGAGAATCAGAGAGGAACTTTCTAAAAATATAGATAATAAAATATTTATGGAAAAGAAGGTGATTCAGTTTGCAAAGCTCAAAAACAGAACTGAGATGGTCAGTCTTTCAAAAATCAGAGAAACAGATAAGGTTCAGGCCCGTTATATCATCTTCAGGAGTTCTGAAGGAAATGTGTTTGCAGAAGAGTTTTTATACCGAAAGACAGGACAGTGGCATATTGCACTGAGATATGTCTTCGATGCGCAGGGCAGACTGTTTTACAGGAATATGTCCGGCACGGCAGGTCTTGGAGGCGACAATTTTGATGAGGGATATGTTGATCATTATTATATCAATGACAGACTGATTCATTCTGAAAAAGGCTGTTACGGGCAGAGAATGGACTGTAAAGTTCTGCATTCTCTGAGGTTCAAACGGGATACAGAATTTCTGTCATTTTTAAAAAAGAGAAAATTTCCAAAAGCTGTTCTGCAGAAACAGAAAGACTCTTATAAATGGAACAGAGTTCTGAAAGAATCGGTCAAATACGGTGATCTGAAAAAAATGCATCGGGCTTTGGAGAAGGGAGCAGACGTCAATCTCAGGGACACGGGCCTTGCTTCTCCTGTCTTTTCCTGCGGTTATTATATCAGGAAAAAAGAATACGGTACTGAACTGCTCTGGAATTCTGAAATTGTCAAAGTCCTTCTGGAAAACGGAGCGGATGTAAAAACCAAAGATCTGAACGGAGATACTCCTTTGGCAAAATGCCTTTCCATCGGAAATTATTACAATGACAGTGAACATTCTGAAAAACTGAAAAATCTCACATCATTATTTATTAAATATAAAGCTGACATCAATGCAAGAGACAGGGAAGGAAAGTCTCCGATCTTTTACGGTCAGATTATAAAATTTCTTATAGATAACGGAGCAGATGTCAATGCAAAAGACAGGGAAGGAAACACTCCTCTGCACACTGTTTTCAGTCCGGACTCTGCGAAAATTTTAATTGAAAACGGTGCTCTTCCTGATGCAAAAAACCTTCTGGGAGAAACCCCTTTGATTCTTTACTGCGGAAACGATGAAAAAAACGGGGCAGGTCTCGGGAACACTGAAAAGGCTGAACTGCTTTTAAAGTATGGAGCTGATCCGAATCTGAAAGACAATCAGGGCAGATCAGCCCTTTCCAGGGCGAGGGAACTGCAGTATTCCGAACTGATGAAACTGCTTCTGAAATACAATGCAAAGGAATAATCGTAAAGGCATATGAAGATGAAACTGATCATAATCATATTTACAGTACTGCTTCAGCCCATATACCCGTCTTATTTTGTAAACTGCATTCTGGATGCTGAAATACTGGATATGAATGAAACTGAATTTTCTTCAAATAACAGTCTTTCCGGTTTCACATTCATCAGTTTAAGGTTGAAAATAATTTCGGAAAATTCCTGCGGTGCAGATGATTCCGGCAGAATTATACTGGAAAACATTCCTGTCAAAGAAATGAATCGATTCAAAAAAGGAGCGAAGATGAAAGTTCATTATTCTTATTCCAGTTTTGATCCGCCTCCTGACAGACCGATGTCTGAAATCATCAGCTGGAAGTTCAAGAGATTTCTGAAATGAAACTGTTTATGAAAACTTCCATACTGAACAATAAATTAGGATCTGTCCGTCATCAAATGCGGAAAGAGCTGATTTATGCGGGCGCAGATATCAGCAGAAAGGACAAGTTCGGAAATAATCGTTCAGTGGGACTAGTAAAATTC
>DAORDI010000159.1:0-4072 GCA_035345895.1 Leptospiraceae bacterium | reverse complement strand
CGGAATCAATAAACGGTTCAGAAACGGGAGTGCGGATAAATGAAGATACGGATCGTTGAAAAAATGAGTTTCTATTCAGCCGGAAAGCTCGGAGCAGTATTTATTTATGCAACAGCACTGTTCATACAGAACTGTGTTACCGTTCTGAGCGTTACCTACTGGGGCACAAGCATTGAAATGACAGATTCCCGTGACTATAAATATTGGAACAGTTATAATGAGGACAGGGAATGCCGGGTGCCGTACTACAGCATAAGAAAAAGATTTGCTCCTGTCGTCTTCTCGGGAACCAGACTTATTACTAACCCGAAATTCTGTACATCATACTGTTATATTGCGCCATTATTAGTTCTGGATTTCTTTCCATCTTTGCTGCTTGATACAGTCATCCTGCCGATTTCTGTTCCAGTCGGTATGTATGTTACTTTGCTTGAGGAATCAGATAACAGCTTGCAACAGTATATTTCTGAGCTGAAAGGAGAAAAGAAGTGAAAGAAACTTTCAGACAAAATAGAAAGTCAGAGATTTATATTCAATTTAAAAAATATAATACAGTATTGATTTTTATATTTATGTCTGCTCTGAACTGCCTTACTTTGCGTTCCATCCCGGATTGGGGGAAAGAAAAAATCCGGTGCGAGAAAAATGAACGTTATTCCCCAATTATTTATTCAGGGACTAGAAGCAATTTTCTGATTAAAGGAATTCCTGGAATTGAGAGATCCAAAATTGCCGAGACAGCCCATTTTTATGTGATAGATATTGTCCCCTCATTTGTCCTGGATACAGTTCTGCTTCCGATATCCGTTCTTTTTGCAGGAGGCTTTAAGGTAATTGAAAAATGGCGGGAACGCTTGGAGGGAGTTTACGAAGGATATAATTTTGATAAAATTAAGATTATAAAAATGGACGGCAAATACACAGGTGAATATTTCTTTTTTTTAGATTTGATGTCGAGTAACTACGATGTTGATTATACTCCTTCTGTAAAATTGGAAGATTTGTTCATAGATGAGGAAAAAAGAGAAATAAAATTCAAGATAACTTATTGGACGGACATATCGACTGATTGGCCCGAATCTAGAAGGCAATGGGCGAGCCCAAGCAAGGAATTGAAAATGATAACTGTCAGCTGCAAAGGTTCAATTAATCCTAACCGTACGATGTCTCTGCAAAACGAGACAGGGTTTGGATGCAAGTGAAAGCGGATTTTGCCTCATTTTGTTCAGACAGACTGATGTCTGAAATGAACAAATACTTTATGAAAATAATAATAGCTCTTCTGTTAATATTTATTTCGTATCCTGTGCAGTCTCAGCAGAAAATCAATGATTCGGAAGCAGTCTGGAGGGAAGTGAATAAAATCAATTCACTGAATTTCAAAAAGAAGGATTTTCAGTACTGCCTTGCTGACGATCCTCAGGATCTGAACTGCTATGATGAAGCTATGAGTATACAAGCTTATGGTGAGTTTTATTATCATAAAGGTCGGATTCGAAAGGTAAATTATCAGGTTTCTATGGGATATTTCGGAGGAGAAGTCACTGAATATTATTCTGAAAATGGACAAATACTGCATTTCTACTATAATTTTAATGATGTAAACAGCAGGAGGAGATACTGCGAAGCCGGTTCTGTGTTTTTTGAAAATGGAAAATCTTTTCAGATCAATTGTGCCCCTCCGACATGGCCGGAGGATGAGAGAAGCTGAAGATCAGTCTGCAAAATCAGTTCATTTACTGCAGCCTGGATACGAGGTGAAAATATTAGCCAAAGGAAAAGAAGAAATGAGATGATTAAAAAGCGTGTAATAATAAATATTCGCAGTATATTCAAATTTTTCGGATTTCAGAATTAAGGGAGAATTCAATGAAGTTTATTTTTTTAATATTATTTGTGTATTCGGAGATAATGCCCAATTCACTGACAGATGCAGCAGCCGCAGGGGATCTGGACAAAGTAAAAACTCTTATTAAAAAGGAAAAAGATCTGAATGAAAAGGATGAATATGGAAAAACAGCTCTCATGTATGCAGAAGAGAAGAGGTATTCAGAAATTGTAAAAATATTGATAGAAGCAAAGGCTGATCTGAATGTAAGGGACAATTCAGGGCAGACAGTTCTGTTCAGATCCTTGATTTCAGATTTGGGAGGAGGTGTGGATTCTGAAACAGTAAAAATGCTTATCAAATCCGGAGCGAATGTGAATGCTAAGGATGATACGGGGAAAACTCCTCTAATGCACTGCACCGCAGAAAGGAATCTGGAGATGGTCAGTACTTTAATCAGATCAAAGGCGAAAATAAATGAACGAGACGGCGAGGGCAAAACAGCACTGATATATGCAGTGAATTATGATGCTGATGAAATTCTGAAATTTCTGATTCGGTCCAGGGCGGACGTGAATATTCGGGATGAGAACGGAAAAACTGCTCTTATATATTCTGTTGAAGAAGGCAAAACTGACATAACGGATATTCTTCTCGAAGCAGATGCTGATCCGGAAATCAAGGATAAAACAGGAAACACAGCTCTATCTGCTGCAAGCCGAAAGAAAGATATCGAATTCAAGAAAAATGAATATTCGGATGAGACAAAAGCCTGGTCTAAAACGGTTGAAATGCTGATTGATTCTGTCAGGAAAAAATCAATTCCAAAAATTCCAGTAAAGGTGCTCAGATCGGCAGAGAAGGAAAAGAAAGTCCGCCGTTCTCCCAAAAATATTTTCGAGTATCTTTTGATCCTCCCTCCAGAATTTACTCAGTTGGAAAAGGATGAGTTGAATTATGATTATGGATTGAGACTGAAATATTACCAGGAAATCATATTTAACAGAGAATGTGAAAGTAAAAAACCTCCGGACTGCATTGAACAGGGTTTTGAGAACCTTGATCTGCAGAACGGCTATCTTCGTTATCGGGAGGCCGGTCTTGAAGAATACATCGAAATGTCTCTGTTCAAAAAATCTAATAAGACTTATATTATCGGAGTTACAAAGTATTTCGGAGGAGACTCCGGCAGATTCAATACTTATTTTCTGACGTACAAAAATCGGAAATGGACTGACATTACTGAGAAAATTCTTCCGGAGCTGAGTTATAAATTATTCTTGAATCCAAAAGATCATAAACTGATTGGAAAAGAACAGAAAAACGATCCCCGTGGGTTTATTTCCCTCCCCCGATCCGGAACAGATGTTTTCTACAATGCAGATACTGCAAACTCGTGCGAAGGAGATATGGGTGATGATACAGTATCTAAGAGGAAGAATTGCAAAGAGATATTAAAAAAAGCAGTTCGAAATTCCGTGAAACTGAAATGGAATCCGGACAAGGGAATATTTGCATTAAAATGAGATTTATAATAAAGTTATGGAGGAAAAAATGAAATTTCAAACAAAGGATCTCTTTTCTGCGGCTTGCCATACGGGCGGTCCGGCAGCAGTAAAACTTTTATCCGTTTCACTGAAAAAGGCAGTCAGTGTTTTCTGTTTCAGTTTTCTGCTGAATTGTCTGGGCACAGATTCATTCGGCAGATTTTGGGATCAAGCCGGGACAGATAAGAACCTCGAAGGGACCTGGAGGGAAACCAATGGAAAGGCTGAATATTCCGTTCGGACAGGCGGAAAATATATGAAATTGACAGATGCAGTTTCCAAGGAAAAAAGATATTTTAAGATCTTAGACTATAAGGGGAACAGAATCAGTCTGGTTTTAGTCAGGCAGGATTTAAAGGAAGAGTCGATAGAAGCTGAAAAAAAAGAAGGATTTATTTTTCCGATGGAAGTGAAGGACAGAGAAATCACAGCCTATGCAATGAATACGAAAGGGGGAGAATTATTAAAGAAAAAAGTAAAAGGTCAGGATATCAAAATAAGTCCTTACGGAAGTGTCGTATTTCCTGAGCTGACTTTGGAAGTGCTCGATGCTCTGATTTCTATTCCTAAAGATGAGAATTATTTTGAAATCGGAAAATTTGCAAAAACCGAATAAAGCATCATTTTCAGCTGTCTGGAATTTTTATTTTGAGAGAAATTTTATGTCTATGATTGTCCTTTTTTTAAACATATCTTT
>DAORDI010000158.1:0-12390 GCA_035345895.1 Leptospiraceae bacterium | reverse complement strand
GACTTCGTCCCTTAGGAATCCCTGTCTTTGCAGGGAGTTCTAATCCTCGAGGTTTTCATAGCAACAAGCCAGCCCATTCCCAATTCCCTTTTGGCCATTCCCTATTAAAACTCAAATGCATATTTCATCTCCATCTGTCTGTCAATTCCGGTTGGAAGAATGGTCTGTCGGCTGTAAAGCTGAAATCCGAATGGGTTGAAACTGTTCAGAGTGGATGCAGCATCTGGGTCTTTCGGTTTGGAAAGGAAATATGCATCAAAAAGATTCCAGGCGTAGAAGGCCAATATCCCAAACTGTATCAGATTTCCTGTATTTGCATGATTTTGTATTTCAGATTTGGCGTGCTGAGTGTTCATATAGCTGAGAAGTCCGAACTGACCATAAGCGACCTGATTTGTACTGAAAAGCAGATCCTGGTTTCTTTTTGAGATGTAATTTTCCCTGGAGTGATTGAACTGGCTGTAAGAGGAGGCAAGTGCCCCCAGACCGGCAAAAAAGGCAGTTCCGTATAGAACTCCGCGAATTTTGTCTCCTCTGGCAAACTGTCCCCATCCGGGGAGAACTGCTGATTTATAAAAATTCTTACGTTTTTCATCTCTCACTCCTATGACATTGATTCTGCTTTCGGAATTTTTTCCGGAGAAGGTGATTGCGAGATCTCCATTCATTTCATTGTCCAGTTTGGTGAATGGTTTCTGCTGTTTGTTTTTTCGAAGTGACCATTTGCTTACACCTTTTTCCACGTATGCTTTCAATTCCGTGAATGTAACTACACCGTCTGCATTGGAATCGGCTTTACCTTCCATTCCCTGCACGACGTAGCGGGAGAATACGCCGTATTCTGATTCATCATCCTCATAGCTGTAATATCCGGAACCAGTTGCATAGAATGTTGCCAGAATTTCAGAATCTGTATACTCTTTCAAAAGCTCTTCCCGGCTGACACTTTTGGTTGTGTTCATTTTTTCACGACAGGCATCAATCATTAAAAGGAGCTTTTTAATTCCTTTTGCTTTGAATTTTGTAATCTGCTCGGATACATTTACTGCGGTGGCATATCTTTTTTCTTTTCCTGAGGAATGAAGTTCATTTGAAGAGATTGTGTCGGCTGCAATCAGATAGGAGTTATTGTCTGCGTCAGAAATTCCATGACCGGAAAAAAAGAATACAATCAAATCTTCAGGCTGTGCATTGCGAAGAACAGATTCAATTTTCTCTTCAATATTGATTTTTGTCGGATATCTTCGCTCAGAATCCGATTTGTCAATATCATCCGTCATTAAAAAAACTTCTTCAAATTCTCCGTCTTTTTTCAGAGTATCTGCAATTACCTTCGCATCATTTCTTGCTTTCTCCAAAGATGTGATCTGTATGTCCTCATATTTATTGATTCCAATGATAACAGCATATCTTTTTCCTCCATTGCTTTCGAGGTCTTTGATTTTGAGACCCTTTTTCTTCAGTTCATATTTTCTAGGGGAGTAAGGCACTGAGGGATTTTGCGAAGCCGCCGCTGGCTCCTTTGTTTCAGAGGGAACTGCTGATGTTTCCGGTTTTCTCTCTTCAGAAACTGTTTTTACGGGGGGGCGGACGATTTCCTGAGAAAAAATTACATTTGAATGCAATATACATATAATATATCCAATAATTCGAATGCAGAAATTTGGTCGCGGGTTGCTATTAACTGAAATCTCTGAGGAATGAAATCCCTCTGAAATTCCTGTCCTATACAGTTTCGTCTCGCGAAGCGAGCCGTAAACCTGTACAGACATTTTCACTGCACACAGCGGAAGGCTTCTTCGAAAATGCTCCCGCAGTCCCCTGAACCCTGAACTCCAGGCCCTGATCTTCTCAAGGCGCATAATTGCAGTCATCCCATTTGGATACATTAAAATTACATTCCTGACTTTGCACATAGAGAGATCGCAGATAATTCAGTACAGAAATACTATCTGTTGAAGTACTAAAATTGCAGGAAGAGAGCAGGCAAAGAAACAAATAGACACTTATCTTCATAGTTTCTTTGTACAGCTTATTATAAATTTGTCAATGATTTTGCAGACCAGAAGCTGAAAAAGATAAGGATTGGGGCGGTTATGAGACAAAAACTCATTGAACGAAATATGTTGGGCAGAACTCTGCCGGACAGTATATGAATCGGAGCCCCCGATTCAGTGCTCTGAAATTCTTCTCTTTAATTCTGAAACCCGATCCAAAGAAACTTCCAGCATTTCGGCAATTTCCTCGGGTGAAAGTTTTCCACTTCGGAGAGCTCTTTCGATGGTTATGTCTTCCTTTTGGGTCATACCTTCCTGCCTGGCAGTCTCTATGATATCTTTTTCTGAGGCAAGATTCATTAAATATCTTTCATAATGCTTTCTCTGTTCGGAAGACATATTCAGTACGCGGAGCTTCTCTCTTGCCTTGTCTATGTTTTTCGATTTGAAACTTTCCTTTATTTCACTGTTCTTCAAAAGATAAATCCATTCATCAATAGGAGAGTTGACCACATCCTCAAATTTTTCTGTATGAATCAGATAATATTCAGGAAATATATTTTTTGTCTGCAGCTTGACCTTAATTTCAAAATTCTCTGCCTTCTGTACCTGTTCTTTTACGACAAGGGGATGATTGGTATGAATTCCCAGCAGGTCAGTTCGACCGTAATATATGTAATCATCTCCTTTCCCAAGATTAAAATATAATATACTGACAGAAATAACTTTGGCTATATCAGAGTACCCCGTTCCGAGATTTACGCTTTCTGTTACAGCTTTCGATGTTCCGTACAGAAGCCTTTCCAGATAATCAGTCTCCCGGTTGTTCTGCACCTCTATAATAAATTTCCGTTTCATTGAATCTTCTACAAGAAGATCTACCCGGTTGAATTTATCGGTTTCCACTTCCTGATTACTTTCACTTTCCAGAAGGTTCAAGATCGTAATTTCTTCTTTCAGAAGTGCGGACAGGAGACCTTCAAGAACATCAAAGTTGGCTTTATCTCTTAGTAGATGTTTGATTGCCCAATCAAACCGAACCAGCTTATTTTCAGATATCATAAAATCATAAGACAGGAAGATATATAGGCAGGCAAGTAAATAATGCAAATGTCTCACGGTGTTTAGCATCTGCATCAATGCGAAACACCGTCTTCTTTTAAGGCTTCAGCCTGCCATTACGCTTCCGGATTTTCCAGAATGATTGCTATGCCCTGACCGCCGCCGATGCAGAGGGATGCAATACCGTATTTTACTTTTCTGCGCTGCATTTCGTAAGCCAGTGTGAGTGTCACTCTTGCACCGCTTGCTCCCAGAGGGTGTCCGATGGCAATTGCACCGCCGTTGACATTTGTGATCTGAGGATTCAGATTCAGCTCTTTCTGAACAGCAAGATACTGAGCAGCGAAGGCTTCGTTCACTTCAATCAGACCGACGTCAGCCATGCTGATTCCCGCTGCTTTGAGTGCCTTAGGAATTGCAAGAGCAGGACCGATTCCCATTTTTGCAGGATCGCATCCGCTGTGTCCGTAACCTTTGATGAGAGCGAGAGGTTTTTTTCCCTTGCTCTTGCAGAAGTCGAGAGAAGAAACGATCAGTGAACATGCACCGTCATTGATACCGGATGCATTTCCTGCAGTCACAGTTCCGTCTTTTTTAAATGCAGGTTTCAGGCCGGACATTTTATCTTTGGCTGCCTTTCCTCTGATGAATTCATCTTTGTCGAATACGACCGGTGTTTTTCCGCCGACAGTTACTGGAACAATCTCTGCCTTGAGAAGACCTTCCACTGTGGCTCTCTCTGCTCTTTCCTGAGAAATTGCAGCCCATTCATCCTGGTCTTCACGGGATATATTATATTGCATTGCAAGGTTTTCTGCAGTCATTCCCATTGGAAGTTCTACATAAATATCAGTCAAACCCTGATTCAGCATATCTTCAAATTCAGTAGGACCGTATTTGACCCCCCATCTGGCACTTCTGACTACGTAAGGGGCCTGACTCATCGATTCAGAGCCTCCTGTAAGAACAGCTTCTGCTTCTCCAAGGAGGATCTTTTTCGCGCCGAGGATCACTGCTTCCATTCCTGAACCGCAGAGACGGTTTACAGTGAGAGCAGGTGTCTCTACCGGCAGACCGGTTTTGAGCCCAATATGACGGGAAAGATAAATCGCATTTTTTTCAGAAGGTACAACATTTCCAAAAATGATTTCACCGATTTCTTCCGGCTTTACATTGGACTTTTCCAAAGCTGATTTTGAGCTGATTACTCCCAGCTCAGTTGATCCGAGATCTTTCAAGGAACCGCCGAAGCTTCCAAAGGCTGTTCTTGCACCGTCAATAATCACAGGTTGTTTCATAATACAGGTTTCTGAAAGCAGAATGAATTTGTCGAGTTCTTTATGCTGTCAGGATTTCCGATAACACAGGCTCAATGCCTCTAATTTGAACTTTGGGGACTAGAAACCGCTGTTTGAAAGAGAAGTACAAATCGAATTGACGACGCCTACCAGTTTAGGATGAGAGGCTTCAAATTCCATCACACTTTTGGAAAGGGAGTCCATCAGATGGTCGAACTGACTCTCATTTTTGTCTGACTGTACTGCAGCCTGAGTGGTCTCCCTGGCTAAATTTGCCAAAGACTTCGCTTTTTCCTTATGCGTTTCCGATAGATTCAGCACTTCATTCTTCAGAGAATCTACAAGCCCAAGCAGTTCTTTTTTCTTCTCTTCATTGATTGTGGTAGATTCCTGAATGTTTTTTTCTATATTGCTGATTGTGTCCTTAATCATTGTTCCTCTGTACTGTAAGATTTTATATTGTTTTTCGCAACTGCAGTATAACGGATTCTAAATTATTAAATCCTTATAGTTAAAGAATCTGCTTTTAAAAGGCAGGTCACTTCGGGAGGATTAAAACTGCTCCTCAACTTGGCAGCCGACTTCTAAAGCTGCCTAAGATTCCGCTTTTTCGGCATTTTCCGTAAATTCTCTGACAATAAATTTCCTGCCGAGCGGTTACGATTTTTCTCCTACATCGGGTTCATCCTAAATGGGAACAGGTCTTTGTCAAGCCGGATTCAGTCTGCTATTCATCGTAGTCTTTAATAATTTCCAGTGAGATTTTTATGTCCGGGGTGACCGCAGTTGCAGAGACGGAATGCAGATGAAAACTGACCGATTTATCGGAAGGATCTTCTTTTTCCTTTGCATATTTGTGAGGAATTTCAAAAAAGATCTTATCACCTTTCTGCACATTCGTATATGTCTTGTTTCTATAGTCAGGATAAGGTTTTCCCTTTCCTTTGGATTCATAGTGCGCTGTAATGGTCAGTTCAGGAATCTCAGTGCTCAGAGAATTTTTGAAGTATACTGAAGAATATCCGTATTTTTTTGTTCTTCTAAGTTCAAATCCTTTGTATTCGGAAATTTTCTGTACCTCAATATAAGATATTTCTTTCATAATGTCCCTTGAACTTCGCCCTATAGTAAAGCCTGTTTCCTTGGACACCCAGTCGCTTCTCAGCTGCTGAGAACTTTCCATTTCTCCGTAACCTGCAGGGCATTCTGATTTGAATTTCAGTTTAGAATTCATATCCTTTTTCAGTTTTCCGACAATGACAGCAAAACGGAAATCTGCCTTCAGAGGTTTTTTCTCATCCGCACTGAATATATTAAGTTCTCCCGCTCTGAACTCAGAACCGGTGTAAAGTTTTTCATCCTCCAGGCAGTATTCGGACGGGTTCTTCAGACTCAGAGGCAAATTTTTGTATATAGGCATAATATAAGTGACAGAAGGTTCTGTCTTTTGAGCAGAGATGCTGATCTGAAAGAAAAGAACAGAGAGAATGTACAATATTAGAATTTTCATAACTGCATTATTTTTTCATTTTCAGAAAATGCAAGAAATATTTAGACTGCTGATGGAAACTTTTATCAGAATGTATATGAATTTTTTCGAATAAAATTTAAAAAGAACTGACTGAATCCGAAAATCGGGAGTCTAAGTGTCTCTGCAGAACAAGATGTTGAGTTTGAGCGTGCAGTCTGATTCAGAAGAGAGAATAATTGAAATAATTTATAGTTATTATATAATTATAAATGTAATTTGTATATTTCTCTGCAGCCCAGGTCGGGAATAATTGAAACTTTCCGAAGATTTGTTTACGGCAGCAGCTTCATAAACAGTAAAGTTTTCAGTCCTGTCCTTTGGAGAATACACTGTTTTTTCCTAAGGAGAGCTGGAAGTCCTTTTATGCTGATCACCGAAAGTAATTGCGCTTTTTACATTCGAAAACCTTGATTTTGCCGGCTAACTAAAGTAGAAATACGCAAAGACTTTTGAATATGAGTATAATTTCACCGACGTGAAATCCAGCCTTGCTGTCTGCAAATTCCGGTTTGTTTTTACTGACTCATTGCAAGCTGTTAAACTGCTGGATTTCCCTAATGTTTTCTGAAAATTACTGCGTTCAGACGGCATATTGTATTTGTGCAAGGTGAGTTAAAAAATGGCACTCAGCAGAACAAAGCTTCTTTAAAAGAAGTTCAACGGCTGTTTTCAGCTCATAATGATGCAAGTATCTTTTATCTGTTTTTCCAATCTTTCACATAACTTTTATTCTATACAAAAAAGTACAAGTCTGAATCTCGAGAAGATATAATTATTTTTGAAAACTATTATATGTATCCAAGTCATCAGCTTAATATTTCTTCAGAAAATCTACTGCACAAAAGAGGGTTCAGTCTTTTCTATTGCAGATCCTGCTTTATTTTATGAATTCTTGAGGGATCAGCAGGCAGAAGTTGACATTAGGTTCAGGTTTTTTGGGAAAAAGGAACCCTGATAAAGATCTGACGGCAATTTTTTTGACGATTATACTTATTCCTATTCTCAAAAAAGACTTCCCTCGACAGATGCGTCATTTTTAATTTTTTGATTTGAATCAAAAACTTTTTCACAAATCTGAAGGGCTAAATTCAGCAAAAACAGGTATTTTCTCCTTGCAATTCGGACTTGTACGCAAACAAATGGTATTACTTAGAGATGAATTTTCAGAAAAGTGACATAATACCTCCAGCTGAAGCATTGGTATACCAAAAGAAAAGCCATTTTGCTCGATTTTTGATAGCATACTGGTTTGTTTTTCGCTGGGCAATTCGGCTTCTTTGGCACTATAAGGTATATGCCGGAGTATTTGACAAGGGTAAATCCCTAGACAAAGAGGAAAAACTTTATACAAAACTCTCTCTTCAAACCA
Source organism: Leptospiraceae bacterium (assembly GCA_035345895.1). GTDB lineage: Bacteria > Spirochaetota > Leptospiria > Leptospirales > Leptospiraceae > DAORDI01. The sequence goes on along the minus strand of DAORDI010000158.1, from coordinate 5,133 downwards.
AAGTACTTTTTCTTAAGCTCGGCGGAGTGTACATAAAGGCAGGGCAGTTTTTATCCAATCTGGCCCATATTTTTCCTCCTCAATTCATTGAAAATCTGAAAGACCTTCAGGACAGAGTTCCCGCCAGATCATTTCCCGTAATGAGAGAGCGCTTTTTCCATGAATTCGGGAAAAACATTGAAGAGGTGTTTCCAGATATTGACCAAGTACCTCTTGCATCAGCCTCTACGGCGCAGGTGCACAAGGCAACACTGGATGGAAGAAAAGTGGCAGTCAAAATTCTCTATCCGGGCATAGAACAGCTTGTTCACAAGGATCTGAAAACAATTTATTTCCTGATGAAATGGATCAACAGATACTTCTTCACTTTCGAATATGTAAAAATCCATTCTGAAGTCAAAGAAATGGTTCTCCGTGAAATGGATCTGAAAAAGGAAGGAGAGTCCATCAGCAGAATGGCCTCTTTTTTCAGAGGTCAGAGAGACTATGTGTTCCCGATGGTATACGATACTCATACCAGACGCGGGGTTCTTGTCACAAAATTCATTGAAGGCGTGAAAATCACTGAAGTCAAGCAGCAGCCAGGCGGAAAAAAATCCCGTCCGCTCGATCTTCTGATGCGTGCCTACATACAGATGATTTTCAAATTCCATTTCTTTCATGCAGATCCTCATCCAGGAAATGTTCTGTACACTCCTCAGGGTAAACTCTGCTTCCTCGATTTTGGTGCAGTGGGAGAAGTGCCTTCTACAATTTCGCAGTCACTGAAAAAGATCATTATATCATCTACCAAAAAAGACTACTATTCTCTGATTGAAGCAATGGGAGAAATGGGCTTCTTTGATTCTTCAGTCAACAGAGAAAAGATGGAACAGGTGGCAGAATACACACTGACCAGACTGAACAATTTCATAACAAACACAGACTATTTTCAGAACATAGGTTTTGATCAGCTGGACTCCGAGGATATTTCACTGTTCCTGAAAGGAATCAATACAAGTCTTCGTGACCTGATGAAGATTATGCAGATCCCGAACAACTATGTAATGCTGGAAAGAGTCTTCGGCATCCTTGTGGGAACTGCTGCAATCCTTGATCCGTACAGAACGGTTCTGGAATATTCTCAGCCCCATTTTTATGAGCTGGTGGAAGATAAAAAAGATGTATGGGATACTTTGGAGAAAGAAGGATCGGAGATTGCACTTGCCGGTCTTTCCATTCCCATAGAATTTCAGAAAGCTCTTATCAATCTCAACAGAGGAAGAATCCGTGTCATCAATAAAGAACTGGAAAAGCATACTGATAAAATGTTTCTTCTGGGACACACTGCAATTTATGCTTTCCTTACAGTATCATTTATTTATATAGCAAATCAGTATTCCATCCAGGGACAGACAAGTCAGTCTGCTGTCTCCTATACGGTCTCAGCGATTTTCGGAATTTCCTTTCTTAAAAAAATTCTGTATGGCAAATAAGATATGGACATACAGGGAAGCATCCATTGCTCTCCCCAAAATCATTTTAATTACTGAACAGACCTACAAGGATTATATCGAGTTCAATCATGACCTGAAGCATAGAATCTGGCCGGAAAACGTTCAGGAAGAAAAAGAAGAACTGATTCAGATTCTTCTGGCAGACTGGGAAAAATCTGTGGAAGAGATAGGTGCTGAAGTAAAGGGACTATGGCTTGTCGATTTCGACAATGGCAAAGGATATTTCTGCTGGAAACTGGGAGAAGACACCCTTCTTTTCGAACACGGCTACAACGAAGGTTTTTCCGGCAGGAAACCAATCTCAAGGAAAATCGGCGATTCAGGAACCTGAAAATCATTTTTTTACTTTCATACACTCAGGACATAATTAGGAATAATAAAACGATCCCGTCAGTCAAAAAGACTTGCAGATAATTTAAAAATAAGCAGTATGATAGCAAGGAGGGGATATATGAATAAAAAAATTTCAATTGATTATAGACTGCATATTGAAATCAATTCTGAGATTAGATTCGGCAAACCGTGCATTAAAAGCACAAGAATATCTGTGTACGATGTCTTAAGCTGGTTTGCCTCCGGGATGACAACGGATGAAATTTTGGAAGATTTCCCGCAATTGACTAAAGAAAACATTCTGGCATGTTTTGCTTACTCTGCGGACAGAGAACGCAGACTGAAAATTGCTGTTTAGTTATTTCAGTGAATATAAAAAATGAAATTACTCTTGGATGAAAACTTATCATATCGAATACTGAAAAAATTAGATCCCGATTACCAAGGATCTGAAAACATTAAAAACAAGACTGATCAGACAATATGGGAGTATGCAAAGAATAACGGATTTACCATCGTAACTTTTGATGAAGACTTTTATGATATTCAGCTTCTCCGAAAATTTCCTCCTAAAGTAATTTGGCTCAGATGCGGAAACACTAATACAGCCAACATTGTAGGAATTTTAAATGAAAGAAAAGAAGAAATACGAAATTTTATTGAAGACTCGGAGCAGGGTATTTTTGAGGTTTACGAATGATTGCTTGAGCTGCTGTAAAAAAATGGAGACGCCGGGAGTCGAACCCGGGTCCTATTGCGCGTCAATACAGCCTCTACATGTTTATGTTGTGTACGAGAATTTCAGAGAAGTTTTACCCGCAACAAGGAGTTCTTCACCTAACGACTTTAATACTGTTCCGCCCCAAGCCGTAAACCAGGCAGTTCAGACGTCCATTTGTTGACGGTACGCAGCCCACTGGACGTGTAAGACTGTTTCCCGTAAAGCAGCTATTAAGCTGCTAAAGCGTATTCGTTGTTTGCGTTTGTTCGCGTGAAAGTTTTTAAGAGGACTCTCACCCCTACATGCCACTGCACCAAGGCAGACAACAGTCGAAACCAGTGTCGTCCCCGTTACATCTAATTAGACTGTGAATTTTAGAAAACGATATCCTGCAATCCAATTTTTCTTCATTTTATTTTCTTTTGAAAAATTTTTCCGCTCTTTCCCACCCATGTTCAAAAAGTGCAATTACATCCTTCTGACGGGTCGTCGTGATTTTGACTGGAATTTTTTTTTCAGGATCAATGATTTCCAGATTTACTCCCTCCGGCGGATTCTGGATAATCCGTTTCGCTTCGTTGTACTTTTCGTGATGCTCTTCCTTCAGAAATTTTCTGACCGATCTGTGAAAAGGAAAAGAAAGATAGGCCATCAGTCTGTGAAGAGGTTTCGAAAAATAGTCTCTAGGATGATTCAGCACAAGTGTAATGTTTTTATATCCTGCTTCAATGACGGCTTTAATAGGGATCGGATCGGTGATTCCTCCGTCAGAATAACGGATCTGATTCAGAAGATGTCTGCCCTTTGTGGCAATCGGCAGAGCAGTGGCAGCTTTCAGAACCTGGAATATATTTTCATGATTGACCTTGATATATTCTGCCTTGATGTTTTCCAGATTGGAAACTGCTATATAAAAAGGGATTTTCAGTTTTCTTTTGAATTTCTCTATGTTGATCCTGTGTTTGTCTGCAATCAGATAATCAATCAGATATTTCTGATTGAGGATAGTGCTTCCTCTGAGCAGGTTCTTGAAGGAAATGAATCTGCTTCCGTGAAGTTCGTTCTGCCAGATTTCCAGAATTTTTTTCAAAGAGGGAAAACTTCTTCTGTCCTCAGTTGCATAGTATGCGAGGGAACAGGAACCGGCTGATACACCCAGCATCAGGTCAAAATTTTTAGAAGGATAATACTTGCACATCGCAGAAAGAGCCCCTCCTGCAAATGCACCGCGCATCCCGCCGCCCTCAACAATCAGTGCAGTAGAATTCTTTTTTTTTGCTTTTGGGAGATCCATTTCTAATTTACTCCAGAGTTAAAACTTAACTGTATCAAAGTGCTTCTTTGCAGATGAAGATGTCACCTTGAGCTTGCCTAAGGTTTTCTTCAACGAAGACAAGGGCAGACTCGCGGCACTTTTTAAAAACGGATTTGATCGCAATACGCTTTTATATATCATCACAGACGCTTATGCAACAGTTTTTTGACTTGGATACAAAGTCAATATTATATGTTTTCCATATCATAAACGGGAAGGTTTAATTTTAATTGAACAGTGTTCAGTTTGCAGTAATCTGCTCATTGAGACTTGCAGTATAACTCAAATTTCTCCTAGGAACAAGATCTTATGGAATCATGAAGGACTCTGAACGATCGAGAGACCAAGGGAAGCAGCTCTGCTTTTTAATTTTACTGTCCCTCTCTGAAGTATTTTATCATCGGATATTTTGTTGTTCGGTGCAAGTCCGAGCCAGCTGTAAAGTGTTTTTCTGTCTTCCATTTGCTCATACCCGGACCGACTTCCGAAACCACAGTCAGTGCAGTAAGGGTGTTGAATCTGTCCACCTGTGTCAGGTCAGTTCCTAGCATTCTGTCAATTGCCTTCACTGCCATTTTCCTGCAGAAGCCAGATACCTTCTGATGTCCGAAAGTTCGGAATCATATCATACACTTCCGCACCCAGACTTTTCGAAAGGCCGGAAAGCAGAGTCAGCACAACCTTCGGAAAATCCATAATTCTGTTCCTTGTGAATGCAGTCTTATCTGTTCTGAATATTTCCTTTCAATTCCTTAACCTGACAGTATTGGCCGCCGAGTGCAATGCTGTCAAGTCAGGGTCACCTGTAAATGATATTGTGCTTTCTGAAAATTACAGCGTCTAGGCAGCATATCGTATTTTCATATGACTATTCAGTATTTTTTTATCAAGCGGTTCCCGCACAGACAGACAGTAGGATCAGGAAGCTGTATTTGAACAGATAAAACCTTCAGAAGACTCTCTGTATGAAAATAAAGCTTCCGCTTAAGGTGAGTGAAAAATAATGAATATGATATAATTTATTCACAAAACAGACATTGAAGTAATCCGAATAATCCGCAATCTCATATATCTTTTTATTTTCAACTTTATTATTAATTTTAAGTGAATGCTTCCGATCCTGCCGAAAAAATGATTGCAGACTGAAAATTTATTCCTTATAATGATCTTAATGAGGGAGGCAAATGGTTATGCTCTTGAATCTTAATCGCAAAAAGAAGACAGGGATTGGAATCATACTCACTTTAATATCTGCAGGCTGTCTTCAG
>DAORDI010000157.1:0-12498 GCA_035345895.1 Leptospiraceae bacterium | reverse complement strand
CGCAGACTTACGGTTTCAGGATAGGGGATATGTACAGTGCCTACAGAATGTGGGTCAACGGAATAGAAATTGCATCAAACGGTTCTCCTGGAAAAAATCAGATGGAAGAGAAGGCTGAATGGTACCCTGTCGTCAGTTTCGTGCATTTGAAGGAAGGAAAAAATGAAATAGTGATTCATCTTTCAAATCATTCCCACAGGAAAGGCGGGACATGGTCCGACTTTGAGCTGGGATTTTCCGATGAAATATCTGATTACAAACACTGGCTGATATCATTTGATTTTTTTCTGATCGGCAGCCTTCTGATTATGGCAGTCTATCATTTTGGTCTCTACACTCTCAGAAGAGCAGACAGTTCCAGTCTGCTTCTCGGACTGCTCTGCATCTTTTCCACTCTCAGAATCGGTGTGACCGGAGAAAGACTTCTTGTTCCTCATCTTCCTTTCAGAAGTTTTGAAACTCAGGTAAAACTTGAGTATATTTCCTTTTTTCTTTCGATAGCCCTGTTTCCGCAGTTCATACTTGTCCTTTTTTATGACAGAAGAAGCGGAATGATTATGAAAGCTGTCTGGGGTATTGTCGGTGCGGTCACAGCAGTCACTCTTTTTAGCAAGGCAGTCATTTACAGTTATACTGCAATACCGATGCAGATACTCATTCTAATTGAAGCGGTGTATCTTTTTTACGTGATGACTGTTTCGATGCGCAAGAAATCCGACGGTGCAGTCGCTGCATTTTCCGGTATGATGATTCTGCTTTTTACAATTGTTCTTGAAATCCTTTACCAGAATGAAGTGAGCATTTTTTCAGCGATTCCGCCGATTTATGTGTTTCCCTTCGGCGTGTTTATGTTCCTGTTTTCTCAGTCGTTTCTTCTTTCGCAGAGATTTTCAAAGGCATTTGCCTCGGTGGAGCAGCTGTCCAATTATCTTCTTCAGACAAATGATGTATTCAGCAAGTTTGTTCCAGTGGAATTTCTTGAACATCTGAACCGAGAAAACGCTCTCGATATCAGGCTTGGCGATCAGGTACAGAGGGATATGACGATTCTTTTTTCGGACATCCGTGATTTTACGAGTCTCTCGGAGACCATGACCCCTTCGGAAAATTTTAATTTCATTAATTCTTATTTAAAAAGAATGAATCCGTATATACAGGATAACAGCGGTTTCATCGACAAGTACATCGGAGATGCGATTATGGCGCTTTTTCCCAGAAATGCGGAAGACGCCGTCCGTGCAGCTGTGCAAATGTGCAGAGAGGTCAAGCTCTACAATGAGGACAGGGTACTGAAAAACTACAGACCGATTCAGGTAGGTTTCGGAATCCATTCCGGGTCTCTGATGCTCGGAATCATCGGTGCATCGAGCAGGATGGACAGTACCGTTATTTCAGATTCAGTCAATCTTGCTTCGAGACTGGAGGGTCTGACAAAGGAGTACAGGGTTCCTCTCATTGTTTCGGAAAGTGTAATCCGTCAGATTGAAAACACTGAAAGATTTCATTACAGACTTCTTGATCATGTAAATGTAAAAGGAAAACTGAACAGTGCAGTAGTATATCATGTGTATGACGGTCAGGACCCGGAGGAAATCATTCTTCTGGATTCGATCAGGAAAGATTTTGAAAGCGGAGTGAAATCCTTTCATTCCGGAGATTATAATAATGCTTATAAGTTTTTCAGAAAAACTGCAGATCTTTATCCTGGAGATTATCCGACAGAACTGTATCTGCAGAGATGTTCGGAAAAAATTGCCGCAGCCGGTGCTTCGGCAGAATAAAGGAGGACTTCTATGTCACTGCAGACTCTGAAAAGAGAACAGACCCTTCCGGTCAGTATGGAAAAAGCCTGGGATTTTTTTTCAGATCCCGAAAATCTGAATGAGATAACCCCTGAGGACATGACTTTCAGGATAATGAGCACCCTTCCTGAAAAAATGTATGAAGGGATGCTGATTCATTATAAAATATCTCCTTTTCTTTCCATTCCGCTGGATTGGGTGACTGAGATCACTCATATACGGGAGAAAGAATTTTTCATAGACGAACAGAGAATAGGGCCCTACAGAATCTGGCATCATGAACATCATTTCAGGAAGGCAGAAAACGGAATACTGATGACAGATCTTCTGAATTATGATGTCGGAATGGGAGTGCTGGGAAGTATTGCAGGAGCTGTGTTTGTACACAGAAAAGTTAGATCTATTTTTGATTACAGGTATGAGAAGCTGAAAAACCTCTTTCCGGGCTGAATCCTGTATATAGCAGGTGTTTTGCATCGTACTCTGTTATAAATTCCTTCTTTTCTTTCATTGAACTATCGCTAAACTGGCAGGAGTGGCATGATTTTTGCTTCTTATTTTAATGTTGAACGATTTGCTATAATTTTCTCTATAACGGGTAGGGAAACAGGAAGTCCTGCTTAAAATACAGGCAAAACGCATATCGGGAAGGGGGAACAATGGAATCAACTTTAGGTAAAACAAGTTTTTTTAATGAGATGTTTGAAATGGACTCTAAGGTCCGTCATCACTATGGGAGTTACAATCAGATTTTTGCTTCTCTCTCTAAAAAGGAGCTTTCGAGCAGGCAGTTTTCAGCAGAAAAATCTTTTTTATTTCAGGGAATCACATTTAATGTATATAAAGACAATCAGAACCTGGAGCAGATATTCCCTTTTGACATTATTCCTAGAATCATCAGTGCTGACGAGTGGACTTTTCTTGAGAAAGGTCTCAAGCAGAGAGTTCTTGCACTGAATCTGTTTCTTCAGGACATCTACAATGACAGGAAAATCATTAAAGACAAAATTATTCCTGACTATCTTGTTCAGTCCTCCAAAGGATATCTGAAAGAATGCGAGGGACAGACCCCTCCTCAGAATATCTGGTGTCATATTTCCGGAATCGATCTGATCCGTCACAGTGACGGCAAGACATATATACTGGAAGACAACCTCAGATGTCCTTCCGGTGTTTCCTATGTTCTTGAAAACAGGGAAGTGATGAAAAGAGTATTCCCTGAACTTTTCGAAAAACTGAAGATCAGACCCGTATTTGAATACCCTGGAAAACTTCTGGATATGCTTCATTATATTGCACCTTCGGAAAATCCTACAGTTGCAGTGCTCACTCCAGGAATTTATAATTCCGCATACTATGAGCATTCCTTCCTTGCAAATCAGATGGGAGTTCATCTTGTAGTAGGTGACGATCTTGTAGTTCAGGATGATATTGTGAAAGTGAAGACTACAAAAGGTCTCAAGAAAGTCGACGTCATTTACAGAAGAATTGATGATACATTCCTGGATCCGAATGTGTTCAGGAAGGATTCTCTTCTGGGAGTCAAGGGACTTATGCAGGCCTACTGGAAGGGCAATGTTGCACTTGCGAACGCTCCCGGAACAGGAATTGCGGATGACAAGGCTGTATATGCATATGTTCCTGATTTCATTAAATATTATCTCGGAGAGGATCCGATTCTTCCGAATGTCCCGACTTATGTGTGCTGGAATCCAAAGGATATGGTATATGTTCTTGATCATATTGACAAACTTGTCGTCAAGGCAGTGAATGAAGCAGGGGGATACGGAATGCTGATAGGTCCTCATTCCACAGAAAAAGAAAGAAATGAGTTCAGAGAAAAAGTAAAAGCAAATCCAAGGAATTATATTGCCCAGCCTACAATGTCGCTTTCTCAGATTCCTGTCTGGGACAGTGAAGGAAGACTGGAAGGAAGACATGTGGATCTCCGTCCGTACATCATTATGGGAAAGGAAACATATATTGTTCCCGGAGGACTTACAAGAGTCGCTCTGAAAAAAGGTTCTCTCGTGGTGAATTCATCTCAGGGCGGAGGAAGCAAAGACACCTGGGTTCTGGGTTAATCATATGCTTACCCGTGTAGCCGATTCAATATTCTGGATGAACAGATATATTGAACGTATGGAAAACAATTCCAGGATCATTGATGTAAATCTTCTGATCTCAATGGAGCTCCCTACTGGAACTATGGAACAGTGGGGACCTCTTGTCCATGCAACAGGAGAATACCCTCTTTTTGAAAAGCTTTACGGCGAACCGACTAAGGAAAATGTACTGAAGTTTCTTCTGGCCGAAAAGGAAAACAGCAGTTCTATTCTGAACTGTCTTCATTTTGCAAGAGAGAATGCAAGGATTGTCAGAGAGAATATTTCGAGCGAAATCTGGGAGCATCTGAATGTAAGTTATCTTGAAGTCAGAGAGATGCTTCAGAATGATGATGTGGATATTCTGAACATCAGGGATTTTCTGAAAAAGATCAAATTTATAGGACAGCTTTTTGCAGGGCTGATTGCATCCACTATTTCCCGTCTGGAGGGGTGGAGTTTCAGCATAATGGGAAGGTATTTGGAAAGAGCAGACAACGCTTCCCGTTTTCTGGATGTGAAATATTTTCATCTTCTTCCGAGTCCTGAGGATGTCGGTTCTTCACTGGATCTGATTCAATGGCATTCGATTCTCAAATCTCTCAGTGCATTTGAGATGTACAGAAAGATATACGGCAGAATCAGTGCTGCAGACATCACGGAATTCATTGTCCTGAATCATGATTTCCCCAGGTCGATACTGTTCTGTGTTCTGATGCTGGATGCAGAAATGAGAAAGCTGACCGGTTCAGGAATCAATCAGTTCTCTAATGAGGCTGAGAGGAAGATCGGTAAACTGAAGGCTGACCTGAGTTATACTTCTGTTTCCGAGATTGTAAAATACGGCCTCCATGAATATCTGGATCTTCTTCAAAGAAGACTTATCGAGATAGGGGGGGAGATCGACAGATCATTTCTTCTTTCTTCAGGCGAAACTGTCTGACAGGACAAAATTCACTTTCTTCAGTTCATTTTTCTGCGGAAATTTGGACTGAAGTTCTGCACAGCTTATCCTGATCGGACTGGACAAAAAAAGGGTCTACTTTTCCTTTTTCAGTCATACTGATGCAGATAAAATCGTCACTGCTCACTGAAAAACAGATTATCAAAGAATTTACAGAGAACAGCTTGGACTTGCTGTCCTGCGGCTTCGATTCTGAATACTGCCGCTTCAGAAGGAGCAGTCATAGAAAATCTTATAAGACAGTATGAAATCTGCTGAATCTGCACAGGAAAGAAAAACACAGAAACATCAGTGACCTTTGAAAACAACAGTTTCGGAAGAAAGGGTTCGTGCTATGCAGCTCTTTCTCCCGCCAATACCAGCAGCTCTGTTATATTCTGAAGGCTCCGTTCAAAAAAAAGGTTGACCTGTTTATATACCTATACTAGTATAGGTATATAACGCAATGGAGGGATTATGAAGAAGATCTTGATCCTCGGAGCAGGCATTTCCGGAAATACTGCGGCTATGTATGCCAAGGCAGGGGGAGGAAAGGATATTGAAGTGACGGTAGTCAGTCCGGGAAGCAGATGGAACTGGATTCCCTCCAATATATGGGTCGGAGTCGGTCTGATGAAACCGGAACAGGTAACCTTTGAACTGGAACCTGTGTACAGAAAGGCCGGAATAAACTTCAAGCAGGCAAAGGCAGTGTCGATTCATCCGGAAGGATCCGAGACAAATCCAAATCCCTTTGTGAGAATTGAATACACTTCACCCTCAAAGCAGGGAACTGCAGAGGACGTGGAGTATGATTTTCTCATCAATGCCACCGGCCCAAGGCTCAATTTTGGAGCCACCGAGGGTCTGGGTCCGGAAAAAAACAGCCACTCTGTATGCACTTTTGGACATGCAGAATCTGCCTGGAAAGCACTTCGGGTGTCAATAGAGAAAATGAAAAAGGGAGAAACTCAGACCCTTCTGATCGGAACCGGTCATGGGAACTGCACATGTCAGGGAGCAGCTTTTGAATATCTGTTCAACGTGGAGCATACTCTTCGGGAACACAATGTCAGAGACAAGGCCAATCTGGTCTGGATTTCCAATGAATACGAACTTGGAGATTTTGGAATCGGAGGAATGCATATTAAAAGAGGCGGCTATGTCACTCACAGCAGAATTTTCGCTGAGTCACTGTATGCGGAAAGAGGAATTTCCTGGATCAAAAGAGCGCACGTGCAGAATGTAGGAGCTGGTTCTGTCCGGTATGAAACCCTGGACGGTGAGGAAAAAGAGCAGAAATTTGACTTCGCAATGCTCCTTCCTCCCTTTTCCGGAGTTGGTTTGAAGGCTTATAATAAAAAGTCTGAAGATATCAGTTCGATACTTTTTGCACCCAGCGGTTTTATGTATGTGGATGGAGACTACAGTGCAAAGCCCTATGAGGAATGGAAGCCAGAGGACTGGCCGAATCATTATCAGAGTCCCGCCTATAAGAATATCTTTGCAATCGGAATTGCATTTGCTCCTCCCCATGCAATTTCCAAACCGATGAAAAGTCCTAAAGGAACTCCGATTTTTCCTGCACCGCCCAGAACAGGAATGCCTTCGGGTGTGATGGGAAGAGAAGCGGCAAAAAGCATACTGGATATGATCAACGGTGCGGAGAAGCCGACTAGAACAGCTTCTCTTGCAAGGATGGGAGCTGCCTGCATTGCATCAGCGGGAGCGAGTCTGTTCGGCGGAAGTGCTGTTTCCATGACAATGTATCCCATTGTGCCCGATTATAAAAAATTTCCTCTCTACGGAAGAGATCTGGATCTTACAACCGGAGAGATCGGTCTTGCAGGTCACTGGATTAAATATATTCTTCATTATGTATTTATGTACAAAGCAAAGGGAAATCCGCTCTGGAAATGGATTCCCGAGTAAAAAGGAGAAAGATTATGAAAGAAATTGCGCCCTACTCAGACAGTTATTTCCCGCCGCATCCCACTGAGTTTACAGTGAAAAGCAGGCAGAATCTGCTCTACCAGTTTTACAGATTCCTCGTGATCAATCTGAAAATGCTCAAAATGACAAGGTATCACTGAACGTCCGGCATGCTGCGCAATCTGACCTGTCCTGGAAGACGGGCAGGCGGTCTGCGTTATTTGACGAGAACTGCCTTTGGAAAGCTGGGACAGGCGGCCGCACAGAGTCCGCACCCTGTACAGGATGCACTGATCGAAGGTTTTATTTTTTTTATCTTTATCGCATTTGGGATATTGCATATTTCTTCACATCTGCTGCAGACTTTTTCGCCGTAAAGTGAGTTCAGACAGAATTCAAATTTGATTTTTGCCTTTCCAAATTTTGGAGCTGTCTTTTTTTTGAGCGGCTTCAGTGCTTTTGTTTCACATGCGGAAATGCAGGGAGTATCCTTGCAGGAATGGCAGGGCCTGAAGTTCGGATCTACGTAAGGAAAGTTCTGATTCTGTTTTGAGTCGAATACTGGAAGAATTGTTTCGTGAGGGCAGGCTGAAATGCAGTCCCCGCATCCAGTGCAGAGACTGAAGAATTTTTCCTTCGGCACGGCTCCGGGAGGGAATTTCAAACCTTTTCTGACAGGCCTGCTTTTTGTGATCTCAGGTTCTGATCTGGAGAGAATCTCTTCTTCATTTTCTTTCTTCAGGTTTTCTGAAGCAAGAGAAACTGCTTCTTCCTTGATTTCATCCACCTGTTTCAGTGTTTTTTTCAGTCCTAGAAAACCCTGTCTGAAAAACTCTTTCCTGTCCAAACATTTTCCTCCTGATCTGTTACAGTTTTCCAGCCGTTTTCCTTTAGTAAAGTAAAATGAAAATAGGGAAAGAAAGATTCAGAAGGGTTTTTCCGATTTCAAGGAATGGATCTCATCCTTCACCATTCTGTCTGCAATTTCAGGAAGCTCTGTGACTGCCTTCCAGCCGAGAAGTCTTTCTATCTTGGAAGGATCTCCCCATTGGCTTTCCACATCCACCGGTCTGAAGTTTGCCGGGTTGACCTGAATAATCAGTTTTCCTGTCGAGGAGTCGTATCCTTTTTCTTCCATTCCGCTTCCTTTCCAAATGATTTCCGTTCCTGCGGCACGGTAAGCAGCCTCTATGAATTCTCTAATCTTGTATTTTTTCCCTGCCGAAATAATGTAGTCATCAGGATTATCTGACTGCAGAGAAAGAAACATTGCCTTTACAAAGTCTTCTGCAAATCCTATATCCCTTTCAGCATCTATATTGCCTACATTCAGAATGCATAATTCTCCTGAAGAATACCTGGCTGCATGATTTACGACCTTGCTTGTAAAAAACTGCTTGCCTCTCAGTTCAGATTCATGATTGAACAGTATTCCGTTTACAGTGAACAGTCCGAATATATCTCTGTAATTTTTCATTATATTGTATGCATATACTTTTGCGGAAGAGTAGGGGTTCAGAGGAGAAAATGCCGAGTCCTCATTCTGTTTTATATCCGGGCAATGTCCGAACATCTCAGTGCTTCCCGCATGAAAAAGTCTTCCTGAAGGACAGTGTTTTCTGACTGCTTCCAGTATGTACAGCGGGCCTAAGGCATTCACAACCGCAGTGCCTACCGGATCTTCAAAACTTTTTGCTACACTGCTCTGGGCTGCAAGATTGTATATTTCGTCAGGCATTGTTTCTTCCAGAATTGAATCGATCAGCTTCGGATCAGCCATATCCAGCAGGACTTTTTCTATGCTGTTTTCAATGCCCAGTTTTTTCAGTCTCCATACAGATTCATCCGAGAAATTTCTGGCCCCGCCGAATACCCGATATCCCTTTTCCAGAAGAAGTCTGGAAAGATAGGCTCCGTCCTGACCTAAAACGCCTGTAATAAATGCTTTTCTCATTTTCCGGCAGAATTTTTATTGTGTATGATATGATTCAAAATCTCAAAGAGAGTTCTAATGGAAAGAAATAAATTAGCCCTGCTGTTCATACTGATATTCACTGTACTGTCCACAATCATTGGTCTCTTCAATATTACCATCCAATCGAGTGCCGGAAAGTCCTCAACCAAACTTTCTCATTCCAAAAAAATACTGAAGGAAGGGGATGCAAGTGCACTTCTTCTCAAGATTGAAGGGGAAATTCATTCCGGAAAATCCACCTATTCCAGTACAGGTGCAGATACAGTGCTTGCGAGGCTCAGAGAGATTGAAGACAGGCAGGACATCAAGGGAATCCTGATTGAGGTGAATTCTCCCGGCGGTACGGTTGCAGCTTCCCAGGAAATCTATGAAGAGCTGATGCTTCTCCGCAAGACAAAAAAAATAGTTGTGTCTATGAAGGATCTGGCGGCTTCAGGGGGATATTATATTGCAGCAGCTGCTGACTATATTTTTGCCGAGTCAGGAACTATCACTGGATCCATAGGCGTGATTACAATGACGCCGGACATCTCAGGACTTCTCGATAAATACAATGTAAAGATGAATGTCTATAAACAGGGGAAATACAAGGATATTCTGTCCATGTACAAGGCACCGAGTGAAGAAGAGGAAGAAATCATTCAGAATATGCTTAAGGATACTTACACGCGTTTTATCAGCGATGTGAGCAGGGGAAGAAACATCCCTAAAGCAGATGTGGAGAAATCCGCAGAAGGAAAGATTTTTTCAGGGGAGGCTGCTTTGAAAAATCATCTGGTGGATGCGATCGGCGGAAGAAGAGAAGCAAGGGCAAAACTTTCAGAGCTCGCAGGAAGCGACGGACTTCTTCATCTGATTGAAGATGAGGATTCTCCGCTCGATAAATTTCTCGAAATTTTCAGTACAAAGATGAGTACTGCATTTCAATCCGGTCATTCTGCTGTCTGGAACGAACTTCTAAGATCACCTGTGCTTGTTCTGTTTCCTGCCGGGATCAGGACGTTCAAATGAATTCAGTCCTTATCAATAATCTGTATCTGGTCTGGTTTTCCCCCGACGAATTTTCTCTTTTTTATGAGGAATACAGATCGAGAATCAGGGAGATGCTTGTTTCCATGCTTGCTGCATTCAGTCTTGCGGTGGCAGGGATGTACATCAGGAGAGACTATGGTCCGAATTCTGCACTGATTGTGCTTGGGGAATTTCTTTCCCATCTTTTTTTCCTTTCGATTTTTCCGGAGATACTCAGTTATCTCGCAGACTATCAGGCCAGGAAAAATCAGAAAACCGGCGATCTGAACATACTGATCTCCTATTCCAGGTATTCCATCTCCATATTCGGTCTGGCAGCACCTTTTTCCATTCTGATGTCACTTGTCAAGCTTCAGGGGAGCACCGGATATTTTGTAATTCTTTTTGTACTCTGCTTCTGCTTCATACTCAACGTGATCAGGGGAGGGTGTGAGATATACAAGGTGGATAAGAGCCAGATGTTCCGGCTTATGTTCAGTTCATTTTTCTTTGCACTGATTGTTCCGCCTGTCCTCTGTTTATATTATCTGTTTTCTATAGTATTTGTAATTTTCTGACTCTCCGGTTTATTCTGCAGATTTGGGACGGGAATAGTCTTTCCGAAGATTGGAAGGCCTTTCCACTGTTCCTTTCTGCATCTCATACAGTTTTGCAAATTTCAAAAAGCTCGAATACGCGCTTGAGACCGCAATCACAAAACCGGGATATCCGTCGAGAAACCCCAGCTTGAATATGTAACATTCCAGGAATTTCACGAAAGGTTTATAGACAGATTTGATAATAGGGAATTTTATTTTTTTGCCGAATCTGGTGAATCCTACAATTGAGGAGAATTTGTTGATTGTGTCCACCTGATGAGAAAGATCCTTGAAACTGTAGTGGATGATGTCTCCTGAAAGAGATTTTCCTGCTCCCTTGATTTCAATGAAGTCATGAGGATTTTCCCCCGTCCAGACTGCACTTCCCTTTCTGAAAAGTCTGTATCTTTTCAGCGGATACCATCCCCCATGACGGATGAATCTTCCCATATGAAAAGTGAGTCTCGGGATTTTCCAGCCTGAGATTTCTTCCGGGTCATCCCGCAGAATATCCTGTATTTCTTTTTTCAGAGTTTCAGACACTCTTTCATCTGCATCAAGCGAGAGTATCCATTTTCCTGAGCAGAGTTCTATCGCATTGTTCTTCTGTTCAATATGCCCTCTGAATTCCTTCTGAAATATTTTCACCTTGGGAAATTCGCGGGCAATTTCCAAGGTACTGTCTGTGCTGAATGAGTCCAGTATGATCACTTCATCTGCAATTTCATAAAAAGAAGAAATGCAGTCCCGAATATTGTTTTCTTCATTGAACGTAATCACTGCCGCCGAAAAAAGGATTTTTGTATTTTCACTCTGACCCATATTAAATAGAATGGAAAAAGACTTTCATCTGCACTGTCAACGATTTATCCATGAAAAAACTCTCTTTCATTTTTCTTTCGGTTTTTATTCTTACTTTTCCGGTATCCGTCACTCTCTCTGAAGGATTTTCCATTCTTTCTTCCTTTTTTCTGCTGATTCACAAAATACGGAACCGGGAAAAGCCGAATCTTCCGAAAGAATTTTATGCGCTTCTGATATTGTATGCTGTTTTATTTTTTACAGGAGTCTTTCAGAATTCAGAAATCCCCCTTTATAAAAAACTTTTCAGATCGGAGATTTCCTACGTATGGATGCTTTTTCCTTTCTGGACAGCGTTTGAACTGGGAAATGAATTTAAGAAGGAGATCATCCGTGTTTCCGCCGTTTCCTTCCTGATTCTCCTTCTTTCGGGTGCGGTTTCTGTGTTTACTCCATTCCGCCTGGCTGTATGGTTTCAGAACGGGTTTTCTGTTCCCTCATCTGCAAGACTGCAGCATTTTGCAGGAAATATTCTTGGACTGAATACCTATCTTCCTGTGGGACTGATGAACACTCATTTGACATACGGAGGACTTCTCGGCATTTTCTTCTCCGGCGTGATTCTGTATTTCCTCTGGAGCATTTTTCTTTTTTTCAGAACCAAAGTCAGTTCAGGAGCCTTGCTGAGAGTGTTCTCTGTTCTGATTCTTACCTTGATCTTTCTCTCGGTTCTCTTCTATAATCAGAGCAGATCCGTCTGGATCGGATGTGTTTTTTCATTTCTCAATTTTCCATTCTCTTCCGATTTCCTCAGAGCACAGATCAGAAATCTTTTTCAGAAAAGGAAATTTTCAGTCCGGAAACTGTTTCTGTTTTTCTTTCTGTTCAGTATTCTTTTTTCAGGAGGGATTTATCTTCTGATCCAGAAAAACTGGATGCTTCAGAGAGCGCTGTTTGAGGCAGGAAAAAAGAACACCACGGAGAATCAGAGATACTTCATATACAGACCAACAATGGATCTGATTTCAAAAAATTTCTGGACAGGCACTGGATCAGGAGCATTCAGAAAATTCCATGAGCAGGCTTCTGAAAAATACATACTGGAATATGAGCAGCTCTGGTACGAAATGTACATCACTCCGAGGGGACATGCGCATCATGATATTCTGCATATCCAGTCCGTCGGAGGAATATTTGCATCATTATTCTATATTTTATTCTGGCTGCTTGTATTCAGAAGGCTTCTGCATTTCAGGAACAGTATATCTGCCTCTTTTTTTTCTGGATTCACAGTTCTTTTTCCGGCAGGTTTTTTTCAGTGTTATATGCA
>DAORDI010000156.1:0-12506 GCA_035345895.1 Leptospiraceae bacterium | reverse complement strand
AAAGCTACAGGGAATCGGCAGGGCATTCTCCCGTTCTTTACATCCCGGGACTTCTCTGTGATGAATCACTTTGGCAGGATTCCAGGATTGAAACTCCCGGAGCCGAACTGTTCTCTCCGGGACTTGCAGACGATATGGCCAGATCAGGGTTTTATCCGATTCATATGAGATACAATCAGGGACTTCATATTTCTGAAAACGGAAAAATGATGGCCGATCTTCTCAGAAAATTTCTGCCTTTTTTCGAAGACGGAGAGCTGAACATTATTTCATACAGCCAAGGCGGTCTTTTGCTGAGAAGCGCATTATATTATATGTCAGGTGAATCTGAGCTCAGAAAAAAAATAGGGAAGGTCATTTTTATCAGTTCCCCTGATAACGGATCTTATCTGGAAAAATTCGGATACTGGCTAGGTTTTTTACTCCAGTTTTATCCAAACACTGCAGTCCGTCTTCTAGGGCTTACCGGCAATCTCAGAAGTGACGGGATCAAGGATCTTTCTCATGGAAATATTCGGGAACAGGATTGGAAGGAACATCAGGTCAGCAGATACTTCAGAGAGAACTATTTTGGTGAACTCGATGATATTGACGCTTATCAAATAGCATCTTTGATTTATGAGGACGATGATCCTCTGTCCCTGGTCGGTGACGGTATTATTGAAAAACCAAGTGTACTGTATTTGCGGGACAGGGTTTACTTGAAGAAAAGAGGGGAATTGAGAAGTCTGATTCTCTCAGGGTACAATCATTTTTCTGTGATGAATTCTCCTGAACTGAAAAGCTGGATTCTGAAAATCTTTGAACCCCGCTCTCAGTCTGGACTCAGTTGAACTTTTTCGAGAATCTGCCCAATCTCTTTCCCATGAAAATCTTTGTCCTGTGTCAGATTTTCTCTGATGTCTAAAATCAGTTTATTCCCGTTGTTCAGCTGAATAAGATAGTATCCTGAGCGTGCATCTCTTGGTCTCAGGATATCGTAAAATTTCCAGAACTGACCTTTCCATTTTTGTTTTTCATAGATATATTCCTTCTCAAAACTCATTGATTCAATTTCTCCCTGCTTTACTTGAAAATCCAAAAATTCCTGATATTCGTTTCTTAAGTTTTCGCCGCTCAGGTTTACCAATGAGGAAACAAGAAAAATTCTGATATTCGGGTAAGGTGTAGTGTCTTTTTCACTGGGAGAAATGATCCCTGCAATCTGACCTGTTCCCGTTTCATCCTTGGAGGACAGATTTTTGGGATTATGAAAGAAAAAACCTTCAGGAAGCTCCAGTTTTAATGGGATTTCTGAATGAGTGAAAATTCGATTTGAATCGTCTGATTTCCAGGCAGTTAAGTCAATTTCCACTGAGTTGTATTTTTTCTGATGATTGTATTTGAAGACATAGAACTCCATAAACTGAAGTCCTTTGAATGAAATAATTCCGCAGATAAAGAGCGAAAGCCCGAGGAGCAGAATCTGCCTCAGAAGCTTCTGTTTGAGGGTAACGGAAAAAATATAGATTGAGGAAGCGAAAAAAAGGAAAACCCATCCGGCCCTGTTTTCCAGAAGGCCTGTAAAAAAGACAGTAATCAGACTGAACAGAAGGAAAAGGATCTCCGGCCAGACCCTCTCCTCATTCCTTATGACCACGGCCAAAATCTGCAATTCCAGTGCTGCAAGGATCAGAGAACCCAAAGAAACGGGAACAACCAGAAGAAATATGATTCCAAGAGGCAGATGATCCTCATGAAAGTAAAAAAACAGCAGACTCGCAAAAAAATATCCAAAAAGAGTTTTTTTGAAAAAACTTAGTTCATAATACTTTTTGTAAACCTTGCCGATTAAGTTAAATAGAGAGCGGGGGATAGCTATGCCGAATAAAGAGTTCATCAATATCTTGAAGAGTGATTACCAGACCTTGGAAAAGTCCATAAAATCATTCCTGAGAAACTATTCAAAAATAACTGATTTTCTTGGAAAGCTATTTGAATATATCCCGGCAGAATTTTTTATCATTCTGTTTCTGTCTCTGGGATTTCTGATGGTTCTGAACAGTGTGTCCAAAAAGGGCAGTTCACTCAGTTTCCTGATTTCAGTTGCACTGAGCACAGGGCTCTGCATTTTCGGAGGACAGATGGTTCTGCAGAAGTCGCGAAACCTTCAGTTTCTTTTTTCTGCAGGGGCACTTCTTGGTGCTGCCTACGGATTTGCCTTTTTGGGATATTTAGTCCAATATGCAAAGAAACAGTACAGAAAAAAGAAGCTTCCCAACCCCGAAACTTTCGAGCAGGCTGTGTTCAATCTTCATCAGAACTACAATGAAGCAGTGATGTATCTCCATCTCCATCTGGCAAAAAAAGATGTGGATTATGATGATTTGAGAGAAAAGCTGAATGGATTGAAACTCTCAGCAGAGGGAATGCTGATTCTTCTGGACACTAAAAGAAAGCAGGAAGTGACAGCATCTGCAATGCCGACCGTCAAGGATGACCGAATCGGGAATACGGAGATACTGGCACACGTCAACTCTCACTGATAGGAAAATTTGTGGGTTTTGACAGGAATCCATTTATTATCTGTAAAGACAGAGAAAACCATTTCTGTGATCCTGCCGTTCTCATCATATTTAAGCTCGCTCATTCTTTTTCCTGAGCTTTGATGATTTTCTCTTCTGATTATTTTTCCTTTTTCATCGAAGA
This sequence comes from Leptospiraceae bacterium, assembly GCA_035345895.1. Taxonomy (GTDB): domain Bacteria; phylum Spirochaetota; class Leptospiria; order Leptospirales; family Leptospiraceae; genus DAORDI01. Next base: position 9,818 of record DAORDI010000156.1, on the reverse strand, counting down.
AAACCTGAATCTGTGCCAGACTCTTTTTCTTTTCGTCATAAATTTCCTGATTCCACTGTTTCGGATTTGACGGATCATGAGAGGTGCTGAAGATTTCTGTTTCCTTTGCCTCCAGCCAGTAAATTTCTCCTTCAGTAATCCATTCATTCCACATACCGATCACCTTGCACCGAAAGATTTCCTTTGACTCGGCATTCAGAAGGCTTACTGTCTTAAGTTCACCGGAAGGATCCTTGTATTTGAAAAGTTTGGACTCTTCCAGGCCTCTGGAAGAATGAAGCTCTTCCTGTATAAGTCTGTTTCTGTCGTATTTATAAACAGTATACCCATCATCAGTTCCTGATCCGTTTTTATATTTTTCGCGGACAAGTTTTCCATTTTCATCGTATTCATACTCTGCAGTATAAATTACATTTCCATCCTTATTAGTGACGGTCTCAGACTTTGGTCCGTTTTTTCCAGTACCAAAACTGTATTTGTCCATTGGAGACCATTTTCCGGGAGAATAGGCGTAAGCGGGAACTGATAATATAAATAAAAAAGATAAAATCTTCATCTGTTATGCTACCTGACTGTCTGTCATTTTAGACTGGCTTTTTGTCCTGAGAAGAATTTTTCTCGAATCCCGGTTTTAAAACTTCGAAAAAATCATTCATAGATCCCTCATTTCAAGAAACAAAATGCCTGCTCTGTCGCTTTTCTGTAATTCTGACCTGAATTTGTCTTTAAGTTCTGTATGAAAAACTCCTGATATCCTGCAGAGCCGGAATTCTTTATATCGAAAAAATTTTTTCCAAGATTCTGAATCAGAAAAGAGAAATGCCAGGTTCTGTATCCATCATTAGATGCAGACTCAGTCAGTGACAGGGGTCGTTTAAAAAGTGAAGTGCTGTTCAGCAGATGTCAAAGGTGAGAAAGAAGAGATAAAAAAATATACAGTAAAGGAAACTTCTGAAAGGCCGGAACGCACTTTCCTGCACAAACCTGTAACTTACTGTTACTGAATTGTACTTGATTCCTGATACTAATCTCTGTATACAAGTGAAATGAGCGACTCCATAGGTACGGGTAATCTGCATCTGCTTTTTCGGCCGGTCAGAAATCAGACCTTTTCTGTATTCCCGATTCTGATTTATTTTTTATTTATATTATCAATACCTTTATTTTCCGAGTCAGCTTTTGAAGTGCAGAAACTGCAGGATCTGAATACAGTAAATTCTCTGAATTCAGACAGCGGGCAAAGCAGATGGTATCTTTCAGAAAAAACTGCGGATTCCTTATCTGAAAACCTGCCGGACGCTGAAGACTGGACTGTTCATCAGATTCCGTCCGCCTACTTCAAGAAAAATACTGAGTTGAAAAAAATTCGGCTGATGAAGATTTTTGCTGCTCCGTTTTCAGATCAGGAGATGCCTCTTTCTTTCCGGCTGGGTACAATCAGTGACCGTGACAGAACATATCTTAATGGGGTTCTGATAGGCAGTACCGGAAAATTCGGATCTGATCTTCCTCAGGCCTATGACAGGATTCGGATTTACGATATTCCCAGAGGAGTGCTCAGGTACGGAAAAGAAAACATTTTGATCATTGAAGTGGAAGGATATTTTCGGGATGAACTTGGACTGGATCAGGACAGAGTTGAAATCGGTCCTTCCGAGAAAATTCATTCTTCAATCCTCCATGAAGAGTATCTGAAACTTCTGATTCTTTCTGTTTATCTGACAGCATCTCTGTATTTTCTGTTTCTTTTCATCAGAAGAAGAAAAGAAACAGAAAATTTTTATTTCTCCGTATTTACTGTGTTTCTGGTTGTCTATCAGTTCTTAAGAAATCAGTTAAAGTATGAACTTGGGGCTGAACTGATTGTTCTAAAAAGAATTGAATACACTCTTCTCTTTCTGCTGATGCCGGCACTTTCCAATTTCATCAGAAGATATTTTCATTTTAGATGGAATAATTTTTTCCGAATTACGGACATTACTGTCATCGGTCTGGCAGTTTACGCCGCATCAAGCACTGATATCAATTTTCTGAATGATCTGTTCAGCAATTTTGTTCAGCCTCTCTGGATTTTTTACTGCGGATTCATTATATATTTTCTGATTAAGAGGATGCGGGAAAAAGAAAAGGATGCCTTCATTCTGTGCGGTGTCTTTTCTGTTCTGCTGGTAGGGATTACCGTTGATACACTGAGTTCCAGAAGCATCATCGTATTTCCGAGAATAACAGGATATATTTTCATTTTTTTTATACTTGGTATAGCTGTCATTCTGGCGAACCGGTTTGTGCGAGTCAGTCAGGAAGTGGAAGACCTGAATGCAGGGCTTGAAGAGAAAGTGGCACTTCGGACTGCAGAGGTTCTTTCCAAGATGGAAATGATTACAAATCTGAAAGAGCAGCAGGACGGCGACTATTTTCTCACAACCCTTCTTGTGGAACCCCTGAATCTGATTGAAGTGAATTCATCGGTCATGGAAATTGATTCTTTTATATCTCAAAAAAAACATTTTGTATTTCGAGGAAGGGAGAAGCAGATAGGAGGGGACATCAATTTCTGTATGCAGATTTCTCTTCAGAATGAAATTTACACTCTCGCTGTCAATGCGGATGCAATGGGGAAGTCAATGCAGGGGGCCGGAGGAGTGCTTGTATTCGGTGCAGTTCTCCGCGCAGTGATCGACAGAACAAAGGTTTCCTCGGAACTGAAAAAACAGGCTCCTGAACTATGGCTGAAGAATCTCCTCGAAGAGATACACAGGCTTTTTCTCAGTTTTGACGGAAGTATGCTCATATCCTATTTTGTATTCCTCATTCAGGAAAGGACAGGGTTTTCCATTTACGGAGGAGCGGAACATCCGAATGCGGTATTGTTCAGAGACGGGACAGCCCAGTTTCTTCCAGTCAGATCTTTCAGCAGGAAATTAGGCTCACAGCTGAATGTAAATGAACTCTGTTTTGAGCAGTTTCAGTTCTGTACAGGGGATACAGTCCTGCTTGGATCGGACGGAAGGGATGATATACTGATGAGAAATGAGAATGGAGAGTCTTTCATCAATATGGATGAAAATCTTTTTCTGGAAAATGTGGTTAGAAGCGGGTGCAGACTCGAAAAAATTTATGAACTCATTCTTGAAAGCGGAATGCAGTCGGACGATATTTCGCTCCTCAGCATAAAATTTACAGGCCTGATGAAGGAGGAGAAGACTGAGGAAATTCATTCAGAGAATGAATTCCGGCATTTACTGAGAATGCTGAAGGAAAAACCTGAGGGTAATTCTCTCGGGAGTCTGAAAAGCCTTATTGAATATTTTGGGAACAGCCCTGCCTTAAAAAAAATTCTGGTTAAGATACTGTTTTCAGAGAAGAGCTACAGGGAGGCTGCTGTTTTTGCTGAAGAATTGTTTCATGAAAACCCTTCTGATAACGGAATCCTTTTCATTGCAGCCTATTCTCTCTATAAACAGAGGAACTATGAAAAAGCACTTGAATATGCGCTTAGAATGCATTACCGACAGGATCGTGAAGCTGAAAATGCAAATCTGATCTGCAGAATTTTCAGGGATTCAGGCGAGAGTGAAAGACTTGAAAGCTTTGTAAGAGTACTGGATGAGAATGGAATTTATTATAATGAAAAATTCATTATACGAGAAGCTGTGCATAATGAGAAATATTTTCTGTAAGGCAGAACTTTCCCCACATCCGTGCTGAGGCACGGAATGTGAGGACCTGCACAGGAATCAGGATCAGTGTTTGAAATTTTCTGCCACGAATTCCCAGTTTACAAGTTTCCAGAAAGCTTCCACATAATTCGGTCTGGCATTTCTGTAGTCGATATAATAGGCATGCTCCCATACATCGCAGGTCAGGAGGCAGTTTTTTCCGTCCTTGAAGGGAGTTCCAGCTCCGGTTGTACTTTCAATGGAAAGTGTTCCGTCAGAGTTTTTCACAAGCCATGCCCATCCCGATCCGAACGTTCCAACTGCAGCAGCAGAGAACTTTTCCTTAAACGCGGCAAATGATCCGAAAGATTTCGTGATTGCCTCTGCAACTGCTCCAGCAGGTTCACCGCCGCCTTTTGGAGAAAGGCAATGCCAGTAAAAGGTATGATTCCAAATCTGCGCCGCGTTGTTGAATATGCCCCCAGAGGATTTTTTTACGATCTCCTCAAGGCTCATATTTTCAAACTCAGTTCCTGGAATCAGTTTGTTCAGATTTACAACATATGCATTGTGGTGTTTCCCGTGATGATATTCCAATGTTTCGGCAGAAATGACCGGAGCCAAAGCATCCTTTGCGTAGGGCAGTTCTGGTAATTTATGTTCCATAGTTTCTCCTCAAAAGCACAGTTTGGAATGATTCTAAAAACAAGCAAGATTTTTTTACTCTGATAAACAGAAGACTTTTATTCCGAACTATGTTCGAGATTTGATTCCAGATTCAGTGATTGAGAAATTGACCTTTGAAAGTTCCTGATTTCTGAAGGCAATTGAATTCCTGCTCGAGGAATTTTATTGATTCGTATTTCGCAAAATAGCTGCCGTCCAGGCTTCATTATATGATACGAAATTCAGCAGATTCTATGAACTAATGCAAAAAAGGGTACTGCGAACCCTCAAGCTGTCGGCATATATTACTGGCAGGGAATAAAAGAATTCGAAGGACAGTGTTTCCTGTCAAAATGAACAGTATTAGAATTATCTAATATTCCTGAATTCAGATTTTACTGCAGTACCTGTTCAGTATTTTGAACGGATGCTTTATTTTCGTTGCGGAAAAGTCCAGCTTCTGTCTATCTCCCTGCTTTACCCAAAAAAAAGATATTATGCCTGGAATATGCAATTTCCAGGAAGCATTAGAGAAATCTAATGGATCAGTAAAAACAGGGGCTTCAGGCCTGCGAAGACCGGATCGTTTTAAGCCCGTGCCGGATTTAGAAACAGATGCTCCGCGAGGTTACAGTTTTTTTGAGGAAGAACACCTAAAAAAACCGGAAAAAAATTTTGAAGGATGTAATAATTTCAAATTTTCTCTCGTAATTTGAAATCTTCTTGCATGATTTTTTATATATCGGAGAGCTGTACTTTTACGGACATTCTGTCTGTAATTTTCAAAGCGAAGGTCATCCGGATGCAAAATAAATTATTGATTTTATTCGTCATTTTCCCTTTTGTAAGCACGTCGGCTGAAATGATAGAATTTCTTCCCAAGGCCTCTTCAGAAAAGGAGAAGCCTGAAAAAAAGGAAGAAAAAGTCATCATCCGTCATGAATCGAAAAAAGAAATTCCGGTGCCTGAACTTCCAAAGAAGAAAAATACAGGAGGGGTGACTTTTACTCACCCGATTCAGAACGGCAATACCCCGCTTACCGGATTTCAAAATCCAGTGCAGAACAGAATGGATGTAGCCAAAACGTATTCAGACAGTTTAAGTGAGCCATTTCATGGAATTGCTGTCAAAATGGATTCCAGTTCCGATACTGCGATTTCCGCAAAAAACGGAAAGGTAATGATGGTCGGTTATATGGACGGTTACGATAATTTCGTGATTGTTCAGCATAAAGAAGATGTGTATTCCGTTTATGCTCATTTGGACAAGATTCATGTGGCCGAAGGGCAGACAATTTCCATCGGTTCAGGAGTGGGAAGGGTCATTCCGCAAAAAAATCTCTATTTTCAGATATCCAGAGGGCATAAAACGTTCGATCCTATGCAGATCTTAAAGAAAAAACAGGATTGAAAAAAAAACTGGATTTTTTTTCGATCTTTAATATGTATGAATAGAGGGATCTATTTTGGCTGGCCCAATCATAAGAACATATAAAGCAGGCTCCATAGTTTACTTTGAGAAAGACAAGGCAGATGATATATTTGTTCTGCAAAACGGAAGAATAATTCTGACGTATCTGTCTGCTGACGGGAAAACTGAGATTAAGGAAGATGTCAAGCTCGGTGAATTTTTTGGGGTAAAATCGTCATTAGGACGATATCCCAGGGAAGAAACTGCTCAAGTTTTAGGCGGTGCAACTGTTTTAGTATTCAAGATGGCTGATTTTGAACTGTTTGTCGCACAGAAAACTCATTTGATTTTAAAAATGATGAAGGTTTTTTCCAGTCAGCTCAGACAGATTCACCATAAAGTAAGGGAGCAGCTCGGCCAGTTCGGCGATATGAAATCAGCAGCATTTGAACTGATGAATGTTGCTGAGGTGTTTCATCGAAACGGAAATTACGATCATGCAATTTATGCATACGAAAGATATTTAGCACATTATCAGACCGGGGCTTATGTGGGCAGGGCAAAAGAACTGCTGGCTTTAGCCAAAAGAAGTTCTATGTTCCCTGTAAATATGCCTGAACTTTCCTATGAGATGGAAAAGAAACATGCTGCCGGTGGTTATGCTCCTGTGCCTGAATCCGGACCGACCAAGGCTCTTAAAGAACTGCAGACCAAGGCTGACGAGCATTTTAAAAGCGGTAAATACGCTGAAGCGGCAGCCATCTATAAAAATCTTTCAGATACAAAAGATTCCAAGGGACCCGATGACGATAAAATCATAGAACAGGCCCTCCATTCACTGGGACTTTCTCAGGAATGGCTTGGGAAACTCGATGAGGCGTATGCAACCTTGTCCGGATATGTTAAAAAATATGGGAAGGGCAGCAAGGTAAAAGAGTCAATTCTCCATCTCGGAATGATTTCTGAGAAAAAAGGCGAGAAAGAGAAAGCTGTTATGCTCTATAATAAGATTTTGGGACTTCCACCTGAAGATTCTGTCACTGCTGATGCGAGAAACAAAATCGCAGCTTTAAAGGGTTAAAGATATGATGCTTGAAGCAATGTTTGGAAAGTTCGGAAAGGTTTTTCAGCCCAATCAGATCATTTTCTGTGAATATGAGCCGGGAAACGATTTTTATCTGATTCAGGAAGGACAGGTAAAAATTACTAAGACAGTCGGAAATTCCATCAAAACTTTAGATATTCTTGAAGCAGGTGATATCTTCGGAGAAATGGCAATACTTGAAGAACAGCCTCGTTCCGCAACAGCAGTTGCCATTGATGAAGTAAAGGCATTGAACTTTAACAGGGCCAATTTTGAACTTCTGATGACCAAAAATCCTCAGCTGGCCCTTCGAGTACTTACCATTTTTTCCACTAGAATTTATGACCAGAAAAGACGTCTGCAGATTCTCCTGCTGGATGATATGAACGGAAAAGTCGCCGATGTTTTTGTGATGCTTGCAGAAAAACAGAACCCTCATGAAATGACAAAAGAAATCACTCTGAAAATCACTGTGGACGATGTCGCACATTGGTGCGGACAGCCTGTCATAGAGGTTCAGAAAGTGGTTGCTCAGTATAAAAAGTCAGGAAAACTGGATGTGTTTGCAGACAGAATTGTAGTCAGAAACATTCAGGAATTCCAAAGAACAGTTACACAGAAAAGAAAAGAAAAGTAATTTTAGACCGCTCCCGTAGCTCAGGTGGATAGAGCATTTGTTTCCTAAACAAAGGGTCACTGGTTCGAATCCAGTCGGGGGCATAAATGATCCTCTTATACCGATTGGTCTTACTGCAGAAGTGTATTAATCACGGCGTTTCGAACGCTGTCGGAGTGACAGTAACAGAGCAATGCCTATGCAAACTGCGTTTCTTCAGAAAAAACATATCATAAGCACTGCATCAGTGGAGGACTGTTCTGAGGATTGAAGGCACTGGAAATCATTACTGACAATATGAAAAAATACATTATATCCATTCTTATTCTGTTCTCTGCTTGACTCTCGCAGAAGTCATTCTGAAAAACGGAGACGTGTTCATCTGTGATCTGGTTTCAAAAAACAGCATCAGGTGCAGATGGAAGCGAGATCAGGTGTGCAACAGCCTATGAAAACCAGGCTTCAAAAATGCGAGGTTTTCACCTCGCTTCATTGGATTTAAAATTCTTACTTCTTGCCGAAATCTACCTTAGGAGGTTCAGCGACTGACTCATCCATTTTTTTGATGGCGTCAGCATTTTCAATTGTAAAGGATGCTTTTGGTTTGTATCCGAAGATGGAGGCGTAGATATTTCCTGGAATCTGTCTTATGCTCAGATTGTACTCTTCGACGGCCTTGATATATCTTGTTCTGGATACTGCGAGTCTGTTTTCTGTTCCTTCAATCTGGGACTGAAGGCTCAGAAAGTTTTCGTTTGATTTCAGATCAGGATATTTTTCAGCCACAACCAGAAGCCTCTGCAGTGCGCCGGAGAGCTGAGTCTGTGCTGTCATAAATTTCTGAAGTTCATCCGGGTTTTTCAGAATTTCAGGAGTGACCTGAATCCCGCCTACATTGCTTCTTGCACGGGTTACATCAGTCAGAACGGATTTTTCGAAATCAGCTGCACCTTGTACGGTTTTTACCAGAGCAGGAATCAGGTCTGTTCTTCTTTTGTACTGATTCAGAACTTCTGCCCATGCAGAATTTACCTTTTCATCATTTTCCTGAATTTTGTTGTAACCGCCGCAGTTTGCGAACAGTATGAATGCACTGAGCAATGATAAGATTTTTGTCATAAACCATCCTTGAATTTTATTGTCATTTAGACCCTTTGGATTTCAGGTACTCAGCGATTTCCGTAAATTTTTTATAGTTGGCATAAATGAGTGCAGTGTTGTGATTTTTGTTCTCTGCATTGATGTCCGCATTGTTTTCCACCAGAAGTTTTACAATTTCCAGATGCCCTTTGGCTGACGCATGAATGAGAGCAGTTTCTCCGTCCTTGTCCTTTGCATTCAGGTCAGGCCTGTGTTTTACAAGCAGTGCAGCAATCTCAGTGAATCCTTTCACTGCAGCCTTCATCAGAGGAGTGGTTCTGTCCTGATCCTTTGTGTTTACGTCAGAGTTTTTTTCCAGAAGGAGACGTGTTATTTCTGCATTTCCCCTGTCCACAGCATAAAAAAGTGGAGTCCAGCCGTAATAGTCCACCAAGTAGACATTTGCTCTTTTTTCCAGGAGAAATTTGACAGTCTCAGTACGCCCTTTATCGACCGCGGCGATCAGAGGAGTCACCTGTGTTTCAGCATCTCTGCAGTTAATGTCCACACCGTCTTCTATGTAATATTTAACACGTCTTGTTTCGCCCTTCTTTGCGGCGTCTAGGAGTTCTTTCTCACCCTGCATACTGTCAAGCGTAACAGCAGCAGTAAAACTACAAGAAAAATCCTTTTCAAAACTAAATTTAATTGACTTTCCAGAAAGTCTGAGAAAATAAGAGACAGTTTTCAGAAATAACTGAAAACATACAGGAGAAATCAGTGCATAAAAAACTTTTCATTCTGACCTTATTCATTCTCGTTCAATGTTCCGCATTGAATTCCATTTCAAATGCATCTCAGTCACTCAATTCCATTTCCACATCCGTCAATTCCATTTCCAGAGCCTTTGATTCTGTCTCAAGCATTTCCAATTCAGTCGGTTCGATAAGCGGATCTTCTTCCAAGAAAGCATCTGCGTCTGCACTGTATCACAGAGATGTGAGAGATCTGACTTTTCTTGCAGTAAAGAACGGTCAGGATCTGGACTTTGCTTCTGAACTTAATCTGATATCTCAAAGTCATGGATTTCTGAACTGGCAGGATAAATCGGAAACATATCTTGGAATAGGAGAGGGATTGAAGAAGGCTGGAGTAGGTGAATCCGGATTTAAAAACTGGGTCTCAAGTCTGAGACTGGACAGCAGCAGAAGCAGTCTTCTGTCCAAGGGTTTTTACAGCCGCATCTGATCCTGACTGAAATTTACTTGTAAAAAAAGGTTTCTTTTTTTATTCTGTAATGAT
>DAORDI010000155.1:0-12513 GCA_035345895.1 Leptospiraceae bacterium | reverse complement strand
CCTGCGGAAAATCTGCTGACATATGCAGTCTATGATCTGTTTTTCCCTCTTCTTCTTTCCGGTCCGATTGAAAGAGCTGAAAAGCTCGTTCCTCAGATAGAATCATCCAGACATCTGTCTGAAAAAAAGACCCTGTCCGGAATCCTTCTTTTTTCATACGGCTTAATGAAAAAATCATTTATTGCGGATCATCTGAGTGTATATTCAGACTATGCTCTCAGGCCAGGAATGAGCATTCCTGACGGGCTTGTATGGTGGACGGCGTTCTGCTTTGCATTTTACGTGTATGCTGACTTCAGCGGATATACGGATATGGCCAGAGGACTTGCAAGAATACTCGGGTTTGAGCTGAGTCTGAATTTTCAGTTTCCTTTCCTTTCCAAGTCTCCGTCCGAATTCTGGACAAGGTGGCATATGAGTCTTTCTTCCTGGCTTAGAGACTATGTGTACATTCCTCTGGGAGGAAACAGGCTCGGCATTCTGAGGCAGTATCTGAACCTGATGACTGTCTGGACCCTCGGAGGACTTTGGCATGGTGCGACCTACGGGTACCTCATCTGGGGAATTTACTGCGGAATTCAAACGGTCATTTCCCATTCTGTTCAGCTGTGCTGGGAAAAGTCGGGACTTCCATTCAGGAGGAATATGTATACTGATATTATATTTATATTATATACTTTTTTCCAGTTTGGTCTAGGGCTCCTTCTTTTCAGGGTGGAAAACGGATCACATCTGATGTATTTCATCAGGAATATGGGGGGAGTTTATTTTCATGGAGAGAGTTTTTTTCGGATAATGTTTTTTATACTACCGATACTGATCACAGAGTATTATCAGTTCAGAACCGGGGACATTCAACTTGAAGAAACGGAAAACTCGCCTAAAAGCACAGCTCTCAGTTTTGTATATCTTCAGCTGATGTTCTTCATTTTCTGCCTTTTTGCTGCATTTGAAAAGAAAGAGTTTTTCTATTTTCAATTCTGAAATCGAGTGAGTAATTCTCTTGCACTCTGAATCAGATTCTGTACATTGGAAACAGTTCTTATGCTGTTTTTCGAAAAAAAACCTGAATACAAAGTGTGTTTCGCTGCAGCCGGGGGAGGTTGCAGGGCATTTTATGCAATGGGTTTCGGATATGCACTGAGAACCTTCGGAGTACGGTTTGAGGGAATGTCAGGGGTGAGTGCCGGTTCCGCAATGATTCTGGGAATTCTATCTGAAACGGAAGAGAAGTCAGTGGAGTACATTGCATCTCTTACAAAAAGAAATGAAAAGAATTTCAGTCTGAGGAGACTGCTCAAGGGAGACAGACCCTTTCCTCATGAAAATATATACCGCAGGACAATTCGGTACGGGATGGATTTCAATAAAATTACAGGAAGCAATGTAAAGGTTTATATTCAGGCTGTGCTTGCACTGCTCAAGCAGGAGGGAATCACTGATCTGATCAACAAGGCCAAGATCATTGCAAAAACTGGCCAGGCCTATCTTCTGGATGAGGCCGACAGAATGAAAGGACTTCCTGGAAACCGGGTTGAGAAACTGGCAAAGGAATGGAATTTCAGAGAAGTCATTTATACAAATGAGCATCTGAAAGATCCGGAAATTATGGAACAGATTATACTCAACTCATCGAGCATTCCGCCGATAGTCACGTTTCAGAATGTGGAAAATGAATACTATTTTGACGGAGGCCTTTTCAACAATCTCCTTCTGGAAGTATTTCCTCTTGAATCGAGGAAAATAGGAATTTATTACGATGATACATCTGTCTTCGGCAAGTCTGAAGAAGTTCTGAAAAATACTCTGCTTTTCAAGCCGTCGAGACCTCTTCGGATCACTTCATTTGACTACACCAATCCGGAAGGACTGATCGACACGTATGAACTGGGCAAATACGATGCAATGAAAAATAAGGAAAAAGTAATGGAGTTCTGCAGAATTGACTAAACTCAGCGTAAACGTAAACAAGATAGCTACTCTCCGCAATTCCAGGGGCGGAAACATTCCTGACCTTATGGAATATTCAAAAATCATCATGGATGCAGGTGTTCACGGGATTACTGTCCATCCGAGGGAAGATGAAAGGCATATAAGACGGACAGATGTATTTCATCTCAAAAAATTGATTAAGGAATACAACGGAATCAATAACAGTAAAATTGAATATAATATAGAAGGTGAACCCAGTCAGAGATTCAGGGATCTGGTTCTCGAAGCAGCACCGGATCAGGTGACTCTTGTTCCGGTGACTCCGGGCGAGATTACATCCGATCATGGGTTTCAGCTGAAGACGGAAGGAGAATTTCTTTCAGAATATATCAGCATTTTTAAAAAACAGGGAATCAGGGTATCCATATTTATGGAAACTGATGCTGAGAATATCCGTCTCGCGAAAAATACAGGCACTGACAGAATAGAACTGTACACTGGACCGTTTGCGGAAAATTATTCTGAAGGAAAGGAAAAGGAAAGCTTTGAAGCATACAGGACTGCTGCGGAAGCAGCTCTTTCTTCAGGATTAGGGATCAATGCAGGACATGATCTGGACACTGAAAATCTGAAACTGTTCAGAAAACTTCCAGGACTTCTGGAAGTTTCCATCGGTCACAGACTGATGTCCAGGGCACTTTTAACAGGATTGAAAACTGCAGTCAGAGAGTATCTGGAAATTCTTTCAGAAGATGTCTCACATTCCTGAAGAATTCGTCCTGTTCCACCAGTAAATACGCTGCTCTGTAGACTGCCTGATAGGATTTATCTGATTTCTTTTTGTCTTTTTCCGTTTTCAGAACGGAAAGGAAAGATCTCAGATTGGCCTCTGCTCCTCTGACATTATTTTCTCTGACAGATTTTCTGAAGGCGGCCCATTCCCGTGTAAGAGGGGACTTGATATCGGCCTTGTAATCCTCGAGCTTTTTTTTCTGAACAAAGTATTCTGTATCCCAGAATTGAGAAAAAGGATGAACCTTAGCCTTCTCCTTATAGTAGAGAGACGCAAAATCTGCCTTGTTCGGTGAATTCTTTTTGATATACAGTGCTTTTTCTTCGTTCGAAAGACAGTCTCCTAAAAGTCCAGTTGTAAATGAATTTGAACTGAGCAGACCTTTTGAACTGATTTCGTCCAGAACCGCAAGAAGTTTGATTCTGTCATTGGATTTGCAGAGATTCTGCACTTCTGCAAAAAGTTCTGCGCCGCCAGTTTCAGGAAATTTTGCACTGATGTCATTTACCTTTCCGAGTTTAGATGCCAGGCTGTAAAACAGACCCTGGTATTCCGGATCATCCGGGGAATGCTTGACTGCTTTTTCTGCAAACCGAAATGCATCCTCATCCAGTTTCTGTTTCCGGAGTAGTACTGCTGCATTATAGCAGGAAAGAGAATCCTTGATCAGGATATCTTCGCATCTGTCCTTCAGAAGTTCAAGCGCATTCTTTCTTTCCGAGTCGCCCTTATACCAGTCCAGAATGATCCTCTCGTTCAGTGCCAGATACTCCGGACTGAGAGAAGCGTTCGTTTTTGGACTGACAGGCAGTTCTGGTCCAGTAGGTCCGCTTGTACACCCGCTGCAGAAATACTGAACCCAGACAAGAAAAAACAGAACTGCATATTTCATCATGAACAAATATTTACTCTTCTCCCAGTGCATTTACAAGTTTGGTCAAAGAAGCTTTTGCATCCCCGAAGAACATAAATGCGTTCGGGTAGGTAAAGAGTTCATTGTCAATCCCTGCATAGCCTGCTGCCATGCTTCGTTTGCTGATGATGACATTTTTTGCCTTGTCTGCATTCAGGATCGGCATTCCGTAGATTGGACTTGCCGGATTTGTTCTTGCCGCCGGATTTACAATATCGTTTGCACCTATGACCAGAACCACATCGGTACTGGAGAATTCACTGTTGATTTCATCCATCTCTACAAGTTTATCGTAGGGAACTTCTGCTTCAGCCAAAAGTACGTTCATATGGCCTGGCATCCTTCCTGCAACCGGGTGAATTGCAAATTTGACTGTAATGCCTTTCTTTTCGAGCTGATTCATCAGTTCTCTTACCGTATGCTGCGCCTGGGCTACTGCCATACCGTATCCCGGTATGATGATTACACTGCTTGCACTGTCAAAAAGCATTGCCACTTCATCCACTCCAAGTTCTTTCACGTTTCCATGAGGAGAACTTGCCACTTCCGCTCCTCCGCCTGCAGTCTGTCCAAACCCGCCAAGAATTACGTTCAGAAGAGATCTGTTCATTGCCTTGCACATAATGTTTGTCAGGATGATTCCGGAAGAACCTACCAGGGCACCTGCAATGACGAGAACATAGTTGTTCAGAACAAACCCAGTTGCACATCCTGCAATACCGGAATAGGAATTCAGAAGTGAGATGACCACAGGCATATCTGCCCCGCCGATCGGAATTACTACAAGAACTCCCAGAATCAGAGACAGAACAGAAAGAATAATCTGCAGGTTCAGGTTCTTTGTATCTGCGACACTCATTCCTATAATGATCATGGAAATCAGCGCAAGCAGAAGGTTCAAAAGATGCTGTCCTTTGAACATAATTGCTTTTCCGGTCATTGTGCCGTTCAGTTTGGCAAAGGCAATGTAAGAACCCGTAAAAGTGATCCCGCCGACAAACACGCTGAGTCCGATAGTAATTGCACCTATGGAATCAAGAGCAGTATGGCCTTCCTGAGTTACCCTGTAAAATTCAGATATCGCCACGAGCAGTGAGGCAAGTCCTCCGACCCCGTTGAAGATGGCGACCATCTCGGGCATGGAAGTCATTTCTACCGTTTTTGCAAAATATCCGCCGATTGCAGTTCCTATGATCAGTCCAAGGAGGATTTCTTCGTAACTTAGAACGCTTTTATAAAGCAGTGTGGCTCCGATTGCAAGGAGCATCGCGATCATGGAATAGAGATTCCCTTTTCTCGCACTCTCTGTTTTTCCCATCAGCTTGATTCCCAGAATGAACAGCACTGAGGAGAGAAGATATGTAATTTTGATTAATTGTACTTTCCAGTCCATCTGATCCTACTTCTTTTTCTTCTTGAACATTTTAAGCATTCTTTCAGTGACCATATAACCGCCGACTACGTTCACAGTCGCAGCAATCACAGCAAGAAAGCCGATGATTTTACTTACAAGTGTGTACTCTCCCTGAATTCCAGTACAGAGAATTGCACCCACAATGGTAATTCCGGAAATTGCATTTGAGCCGGACATAAGCGGCGTATGCAAAGTAGGCGGAATTTTTGAGATCAGCTCCAGTCCTGCAAAAGAAGCCAGGACAAACACATACAGCAGAACATACAGTTCATCAATTGACATAAGACCCTCATTCCCCTAGAGGACAAGATTATACACCCAGCATTTTTTCAGATTGAATAAAAAAAAGCCTTTTTTATTATCCGCGAGAATAAGAATGGGAATGCAAAAAAATATTCACGGGGAAATTATGGAAGACTTGAAATCATTGGAAAAGAGTGCCAGGTATTCGGAACTGATTGTAAAAATCAGGGAGCTGATCAGAGAAAATCCGAGGAATCTGGAAAATGAAGTGATCAAAGGTTTTATGGGACGCAGATGGAGAAATATTTTTATTTCTGAAGCATCGGCAGATTCGAATGCAGTGGCGGCAGCAGAAGAGAATAAACTCTTCGGAAAGGATGTCCGTTCCGACAGAGAAAAAATTGCATTCCGATTTCTGAAAGGAGAGGGTCCGGAGGAATGGCAGACGGAGATGCCTGCTCCGGAAAACAGACCCGTAAAAAATACGACTCTGATTTTCTGCCCGGGACTTCTGACCGGACTTCTTCCTGTGCTGGCATTCAGGCAGGAATTTCCCCTGATCTCAAAAAAGTTTTCCTTGAAAATCGTGCAGTCTGACTCTCATCCAATGAGAGGCTGTGAGGCGAATATGCAGGATCTGCTGAAAGCAGTGGAGAAGGGTGAGGGACTCGATGAATCAGCAGAACCGATCACGGAGAACAGCGCCCTTCCTCCGAAAGATATTTTTGTGATTGCGTACAGCAAGGGAATGTCTGATCTGCTGTTTCTTCTTTCGAGACGCCCCGATCTCAAGGACAGGATCAGATGCATATTCAGCTGGGCAGGAGCACCAGGAGGATCTTATCTCGCCAATTCAATGTATGAGGCGGCCAAGAATATTCACCTGGACAGTAAGATCAATCCCGAACAGCTGGAGGGAATTCTCAAACTTGTTTCCCCTCTGGTAAATCTTCCTTCCCAGATCAGAAGACTTCCTGAATACGATATCAAAGGCGCGCTTCTGGATCTGTGCACATATCACAGAAAGGAATTCCTGGAAGAAAATCTGAAAAAGATTGATGAACTGAACATTCCGATATTCAACATCACCGGATCAACTTCGGTTACAGAGGTTCCTTATTTTCAGATTCAAGGTTATATGGATCTTCTGAAATATGATGCAAACAATGATATGCAGGTTACTCAGATGCATTCCAAAGTGCAGTCTCCTATGGCAACTGATCTGGCAATGCTTCACGGTCATCACTGGGATCTTTCCTATGGACCCTTCCCCAGGGCAATGAGATTTGGTTCACCTAATCTGGAGCACAAATTTCCCAGAGAAGCAGCACTTTCTTCCATCATTAAATTTGCATTAGAATTCGGTCTGATTGATTAATCATTGCCCAGATATTCATTGACTGATTTTCTTGATTTGAATTCGTTTCCCTTCGTCGTGTACGAGGGGAAAAAATTCTTTTCCGTTTCCGGTCTTTCCTTCAGCTTCTTTGTTCTGTAGATCTGGCTGTAGCAGTCTTCCATAAATAGCTGGTGCCCGCATCCCAGAAGATGGTAGCCCTCATGCACCAGGGTGGATTCCGGACTGGTGAAGAGCAGCTGCAGAAGCGAGATATATTTCGCCTTGATATATCCTCTTGTATGAGTGGCTGTCTCGACTGCTCCCTGAATTTCGAGTTTTAATCCGATGCCGTAAAAAATCCCCAGAGTCAGTATTTCAAAGAGCATATCTCCTGCAGTTCGTCCTTTCAGATACAGTATTCTGTCACAGTTTTCGGCAAGTTTCATTTTGAACAGATGGTTCAGAATGTCCGTTCCGTAGAATCCGGGCCTTTCCATTTCTGTTACGGAAGAAGGAACAGCCTTCAGAGAATAAAGCTCCAGTTCTGAGTTCCATTCAGAAAAAAGAGAATCAATCTCTTCTCTGCTGATTCCCGGTTCATGGAAGGTGCAGACTTTTATTTCAGCATACGGCCCAAAGTCGAATTTCTTTCTGTCCGTTTCACTGTGAAATCCGACAGTAGTGCACTGCTGAAATCCGAAAATAAAAATCATTATAAAAAAAAACTTTATCATTTTATGCCGCTCTCTTCCCTCATGGACGATTTTTTTTAAATGCCTGCATTCAGCTGCATGTACATAGATCTGCATATTTCATTGTGCATAAGAGAGACATGCTTCTTATTTTTGAAGAGATCTGTATCTGGACTGCATTCTGGAAATAAAGGCCCTGCAGCTTTCGAGAAACTCCTGACTGTTCACTGATATGACAGTTCCCTGCTCCTTCCATAGAAAAGGAAAGAGAGCACCTTGGTTTGTCGTCTTTAATTCCACAGTATTTCCGTTTTTAACGAAAGGATGAGGGCAGAGAAAGTTTTCCAGTTTCCACATATCCTCCTCCCTGCATTTCAGTCTGAGAGTGATTTCCTCATGAACTGAAAAACTCAGTGCATGGTAGTTTTCATCTTCAGGCTTCAGCCTGCCGGAAAATATGAATTCATCCGGAGTTTCGGATGCTTTCAGGATTTTTGGAATCAGATACTTTCTTTTTTCTTTTTTTTCCCGGTCATATGCAATCAGATAAAAGTCTCTGGAATTTCTCTTGATGATCTTTATCGGATCAATAAATTTCTTCTGTGCGTCCTTTCCGAAGCTTCCCTGATAAACTATCTGCAGAGGAATTCTGTTCCGTATGGAATGAAGGATTGAATTCAGTACAGCAGGAAGATTTTCTTCACTGGGTTTAAGCTCAGTATTCAGGTCTATCTTGGGAAAATAGGAAATCTTGTTATGAAATATTTTCTGTGCTGCAGTATACAGTTCTGCAGAATTGGAAACAGAAAGCTCCCGGATGATTCCCTGTGAAAGAATATCCAGCTCATCCTCCGTAAATTCAAGCTTGCGCTCTTTTTCTTCAGACAGCAGTCTGTAAATGCCTTCTTCGCTGAATTCGGACTGTCTGACATACCTGACAGGGAAACCCAGATCGGAAAGATCCTTAATGTCTCGCTGAAGCTTTTTCCGGTCTGAGTCTTCGTTTTCATTGGAAAACTCATTTTTCATCAGAGAAAAAATTTTCTTCTGAGTGAGACCGGAGGCATATTTTTTCAGCAGAAGCAGAAGTGTAAGCTGTCTGGCTTCAGTGCTGTTGATTTTTCTAGGGAGTACTTCCAAGAAAAATTATTCATCTCCTTCGAAGAGATTGTTCAGGCTGTCCAGAAGAACATCCACTTCCACACCGTATCCCTGACATACCTGCTCAATTGTTTCGATCTCATTGATCGAACAGTGAGAGCATCCGCCGAGATGGTAGCTCGAAAAAACAAGCGCTGCTTCAGGGTGAAGTGCTATCGCTTCACCTACAGTCATTTCCTTGAAAAATCTTGGTTGCGTTGTTTGCATATAATCCTCTTACTGCCCTTTATGATCTGACTTGAATTTAGTCAAGCGGAAAAGGAGGAATTTTGAGTTTTTCTGACAAAGGTTCTTTTTACGTGAGAATTGAAGGCAGATTTGAGTCTGCTCACTATCTGTACGACTATTTTCCGGACGGGTCGGATGAACCGATTCACGGTCATTCCTGGAAAGTGGAGGTCTATCTCTCTTCAAACTCCAATATCCGTCCGGACGGGATCAGTTTTGATTTTCTGACTGCAAGGAACCGGCTGAACGAACTTGTCCATTCGATAGATCATCTGCTGATCAATGATCATCCCGATTTCAAAGGGATTAATCCGACTTCTGAAAACATAGCCAGATGGTTTTACAGAGGTCTTAAGACTGAAGTCTCAAAAAAAGACGGAAAAGTGATTAGAATCGTGATTTATGAGGGGCCTGAAAATATTGCTTTTTTTGAGCCTGAGTGATTCAGTGATCTTTGAGGGCAGATTCTGAAGGGCAGAATATGTGATTGCAAAAAATGCTCCATGAAATGCTATGTATCCATAGAAAATGGTATTTTAAGGATTGCCCTTGAAGCCGTCGGCGTCTCTATGCCGAATGCATCACCTGACAGGTGAAGTGATATGAGGAATTATGCAGATCAAAAAAGATGAAATAGAACTTAATGGCGGAGAAGAGTTTTCAAAATTTGTAAACTTCTATGATTTGGCCGGAGCGATCCAGCTGAAGGAACCCATTATAGATCCCAATGGAAATGTTCTTATCCGGGAAAAAGTAAATCTGAATGAATCCATGGTAAGAAAAATATCCAGCCTTGAAGGAAAACATGTATCCATACTGAAAGTCAATATAACGAAGGGTCTGATTGAAAAGCTCCGTGAAAGACTGGGGAAGGAACTGATGGCACCTCTTGAGTCCAAGGATGATGTTTTTCTCACATACCTGTTTGAAAACAATCTGGGAAAGAACAACAGCTACAGAGACATAGTCATCAATTCTCTATACTCCAGACATCTTGTTCTTTTTGCACTGAGAATATTCAATGAAAAAAGGGATTTCTTCAGATATATCTCCCGTCAGGGACTTCTCGCACTTTGTTCTGTCATTCAGAAAATGTATCAGGTGAGATTGGTGCACAGATATGCATTTCTTGCGGGAATGTTTTCAGATATATGTGTAATGGATTCCACTATCTGGAAACTCGGTCTTGATTCCGGTGATGAATTTACCCAGACAATAAAACAGAGTGTCAACTATCTTCCCAAACTCGGTATGTCCAATATAGTCATTCAGGCACTTTCCGGACTGAATCTGAAGGGTCTGCAGGTGGATGATAATTTTCGTTCTTCCATGACTAGTGGAGATCTTCAGATTTCATCACCGTATTTTGAGTATATGGATGCAGGAGATATTGAACCTTTGGGTGAAGAACCGGAAGGGGAAGAGGCAGAGATAGGAAAAGAGCTGATTGCGGAAGCAGTCAAGATTGCAAAATTCATCACTATTGTTCAGAAAAAAATTGCTCAGTCAGGTGCTCCTACTGAAGACATATCCGAAAAGATTGTAATGAGCTTTGCATACAATACGGAAAAAGGAATGTTCAAGAAAGATCCTGCTGAACAGGTACTGCTGGTGTTCAAGCAGTACGAGGTTCAGATCAGAAAGATCAGAAGAGTGGCTCAGTTGGAAAATGAATGCCTGAATCCTCCTTCGGCCTGGGCATATCCTAAGCCTGAACCTACTCAAATTCTATGCAAGAATAAGGTTTTTCAGTGCAAACATTGTGTGAGCGGATGGGACATTTCCATTTTCTCTGAACAGAATGCATACGGATACATTGGAACAAGACTGACTCCAGGAAGTTATCCTAAATGCAGGCTGGAAGAAAAACTCGACAAGACTCCGGTCAAGAAAACTGTTGCCGGACCGGTTCCTCCAAGTGCACCGAAGAAGGAAGAAGAAGTATCTACCTGAGTTAAATTCAGAGCGGACTGCAAAGCCGCTCTCAGTTTTTCTTCTGCACCAGTCTGAATGTCGGGATCAATCAAAGTCTAAAAAA
The DNA here is from genome assembly GCA_035345895.1 of Leptospiraceae bacterium. Classification (GTDB taxonomy): domain Bacteria; phylum Spirochaetota; class Leptospiria; order Leptospirales; family Leptospiraceae; genus DAORDI01. The sequence continues at coordinate 1,760 of DAORDI010000155.1, read as the reverse complement.
ACTAAACTGCGTACTGCAGGGGGAAATCAAAGCTTAATTTCCTTATACAGACTGAGAATTTCCCTGGCGGATTTTTTCCAGTCGAATCTTTTTATATTCTCAAATCCTCTCTCTTTCAATATTTTTTTCTGTTCAGGATTATTCTCTATCTCATTCAGTGAATGCAGGAAACTCGATCTGTCTTTAGGATCGAAATAGACAGCAGAATCTGACAGTATCTCCGGCATAACGCTGGCATTTGAACTGAGAACAGTGCACCCCGAAGCCTGAGCTTCCACTGCCGGAAACCCGAATCCTTCATACAGTGAGGGGAATATCATCAGATCTGCTGCAGAATACAGAAAAGGAAGTTCTTCATACTTAATTCTTGGAAATAGAATCAGTTTGCCGTCGTCAGCAGAGAGGGCCAGCTCCTGAAGGTAATCAGGAAGTTTTCCTCCTGTTCCAGCGAGTACGAGGGGCGGTGCTTCCCTTTTTTCCTTCCATAATTCCAAAAGGCAGCTGAGAAGAAATTTGAAATTTTTGTGCTCTTTGCCAATCCCTACAGTGAGATAAAATTTATCGGGAAGAGAATATTTTTTTCTGAAAAATTCCGTTTCTTCTTTCGTATGAACTCTGAAGACATCTGCATCAACTGCATTGTAATTGACTCTGACAGCATTGGGATTGTATTTAAATTCCCTGATCAGATCCTGCCTGGTATTTTCAGAAACTGCAATAACAGAAGCCGATTTTTTAATCAGACGGAAAATCAGGTTCAAATATGATCTTTTAAGTCTGGATGGAAAAAATTCTTTCATTATGTAAGGTGTCAGATCATGCACAGTGACGATTGACTTTTTTAAATATGGAACAGCAATATTGAAATGAGGGATATCGAGCAGATCCATCTTTTTCATCATCGGGTGTCCAAAAAGTTCCCTGATGCTGTAGATCCCTGCATCATAAGGAATAATTTCAGTTTCCGAAAACTGTCTGAACTGTTCCAGATATTCCGGACTGCCGAATAAATAAAATTTCATGAAACTGTCTTTTTCTTTCAGCATATGTTTCAGCAGAAATTCAATTCTTACTCCGATTCCGGAATGCCTGATCATTCGTGCATCAAATCCGATCTTCATATTTCAGAACCTGTAAGAAAGCTGAAAGCCGAACCACTGATGATACTGTGCATTGTATGCAGCAGGCCTGAAATCTGTCGTACTGAGAGTGTAGGATATATTCCCATAAAAATTTCCTTTTCCGAATCCAATGCCTGTCTGAACTGAACCCTGGACCGGCATTTTTTCAGCGTAGTTTCTTCTGTCTTTCCTGAATTCGCCGGAAGCGGCGAGAAATGAGAGTACCAGATTCTGATGCGTTTCATTCCCCGGAAAGATATTTTTCAGCATTTCCTTTGTTCCGACAAATCTTGCGGTTTCATAATCAATTTTATTATATAAGAAGACATTATATAGAAGAAGAAATTTTGTTTCATTGTCGAGAGTTGTCCAGTCGTTGAAAAGAGAGGAATAGAAGGCCTTGTATTCCTGCGCACCGTTCAGGTATCCTCCGTTGAAGACTGTATTGTACACCAGATGATCCTGAACCGGATCTGCAGTGTTTTCCGGTCTGTAGAACATTTTAAAATATCCGAATCGGGAAAGATCATTTGAATACTTTTCCCTTGCAAAATCATCATTAAAGAATCTGTTCAGGAAGACTCCGTTTCGTTCTTTCCTGCCCAGGCTCTGCAGAGTTCCGTCATATGCCTGAAATTT
>DAORDI010000154.1:0-12784 GCA_035345895.1 Leptospiraceae bacterium | reverse complement strand
TGGAGCAGTGCATCAATATCATCAAACTTGACCATATTCAGAGAGCCTGGTACAAAACCGGTTATCCTAAAACTCACGGTTGGGTGTTCGATGTAAGAACAGGGTATCTGAAAGATCTTGGACTGGATATGGAAAAAGTATTCAATGATGTCAGAAAAATATACGACTTGAAACCGACTCCCTAAAGAAAGAAAACGGGCTGCGGGATTCGACAGGGTGAAATTGAGAATCATCGGCCGGCCGGAGTTTTTTTGACAGATGACATAATAAGAAAAAGCTCTTTGTTTTTCGGAAAAAATTTTCTTGAATATTTTACGGCCAAAGGGAATCTATTCGCATGATTCCTCAGAATGTTCTCGATGAGATTAACAAGCTGGATCTTGAAAAAAAAGACAAGGTGCTGAAATACATCCAGAGAGAACAGGAAATGGGCGGAGAGCCTGCACCCGAAGAAATTTTGGAAATTATCAAGTATCTGAAAACCAAGGTTGTCAGCAGGAACAGGTCAGCAGACAAGGAAAGAGCTATTCTTGATTTTGAAATTCTGCCCCGAGACTATATGCGGATTTACAATTGTCACACATGCCGATTCAAAAGAGGAAATAAATGTTCAAATCAGGGAGCTCCTCTGTTTGAAGAAGAAATTGTAAATGAGCTCCTCTGCGTTCACTATGCCTTCTTTGGGGGCTGATCACTCAGTTCCTGCTGTTTTTGTATCTTCCGTTCAGAAAATTGTTCCTGTCCAGAATTTCCTTCAGTTTCCCTGTATTCTTTAGATGCGAAAGTCCTGAATTGAATTTCTGAGTATAGTACTGTCCGTATTCCGATTTTTTGGAAAAACATGTATAGAGTTCCTTATAGTCAAGTCCCGGTTCAATGAACTGAAGAGAGCTTTGATCTGCATTGTACTGACCCAGGTATCTTGAGGCAAGATACTCTGAAACATTTCTGTCTATCACAATCATATCGACTCTACCGAATACCAGTTTTTTTAAATTGAGAAGATCACTTGCCGCCTCTTCCTTTTTCAGATAATCTGCCTTGTCAAAAGCTGCAGTATTCACGTAACCCCTCACAACCCCTATCCTGAATTTTTCGAGAGAATGAAAATCTTTCGTTTCCTTGAAGGAATCTGACTCGTAAGCACCTTTTTTCAGTTTCAAAAATCCGATATCTCCGCCAGGATAAGGATCGGAGTAATAGTAAATTTCTTTATTTTCCTCATTCATATATTCTGGAAAATATCCGTCAATCCTGCCCTCCTTTGCCATATTCAGTATCCTTGCAAACGGAAGAAACTGTATATCGGCAGTAATACCCTGAGACTGGAAAACCTCTTTCACAAGCTCTGTGACATAACCCTTGTTTTCAAGTTCTTCTCCCACGTAAGGAAGCCATTCCAGAGTCGCCAGATTGATATGAGTTTTAGAGGAAGCAGTTCCGGATTTCTGCAGAGAAGAAGTCTGATGCCCACTGGAATTCTCCTGCTTTCCGCAGAAAAGAAAAGACAGCGATATGAAGAATATATACAGCTTTATATAATTATAAAATATTCTGCAATAGAATGAAGAGTTCATGCTTTCTCCTTCTGAAGACTAATGAAAGAATTATGAAAATTATATTCCGAATTCATCATTGTATTCTCCCCCTTTCAGCGAAAGCGCCCGTTCATTCAGCGGTTCCAGTTCCAGAATTCTGTCCAGAACAGGAAGAGCCTTTTCATAATTGCCGTCATTGAAATACAGTTCATAGAGAATAAAAAGATTTTTGACCGAGTGAGGATCTCTGAGCTTGTATCTCTCTGAATATGCAATCCCCATCTTATAGTTTCCTGTTTTCGCAAATGCAACTGCACCAAGAAGTATGAAACGCAGATCCCAGGGACAGGCATTTACATAGTCTTCAATCAGTGTTACAATTTCAGCAAATCTTTTTTCTTCATAGAGAATTCGGAGAAGAAGTCTGAGTGAATCTTTGTACTTTGGAAAATCTCTGTATGCTTCCCTCAGAAGTTTCTCCGCCTGTTCAAATGCTTTTTTAGTGTAAAAACGTTTTGCCTGCTCCAGCCTGCTGAGATAAGAGGCATCCTTGACAGTAGAGTCAATCATCTCAGAATAGCCGATTTTCAGAAGAGAAAGGTCATCTGTGATTTCTCCAAAAGCCTTGAGCTGATCGTAAATCAGATCCAGATTGGCCTTTGCCGTTTCCACATGACGCAGGAACAGTGATTCGTCTGAATTGATCACTGCATGTCCTGATTCATCCAGACCCAGACCTATATCATCCCTTCCGTCGGAACCGGAGATAATGACATCCCCCGGAGCAAGGTGAAAGGTACTGACCATCATCACCCGGTTGACACCCTCTGTGCCGAATTTCATATAAGCTTCTTCCGACTCAAGAAATCTGGCTGTCCCGTCTCTGTAAAGTACCATATTCGGATGTTCCGCATTCATCCAATACATGAATCCGTTTTCCTCGTCAATCAGTCCCGTGATGCCTGAGATCAGCATTGAACCGTTGAATGTCTCAAAAACATGATGAATGTCGATGAACAGATTCTTCAGCCAGGTTTCAGGAAAAATATTCTGAAAGCTGACCGAGGCTCTGTTTCTGCTGAGAATCGAATTGACTGCGGAACTGAATACCAGGATTCCTCCTGCTCCCTGAAGAGATTTTCCCATTGCATCTGCATTTATAAATACAATGTATTTTTTTCCTTTCAGAACAATTTCATCTGTAATGCAGATGTCCCCTCCTATCTCATCCTTGCGTTTTTTAAACTCGAATTTCTTTTTCTGGCGGATCAGTTTTTCTATCTTGAACTTTTCATTTCTGACCTTGTCCGTTCCGAAAGGTTTGGTGAGAAGAGAGGTAAGGAAATAGTCAGCATCCTGCTGCACTTTCAGTCTCTGAACCTCCGCCATCTGCTCATTGACTTCAATATTCTTCTGATTCAGCTCTTTTCTGTTTTCTAGAATTCGTATATAAGAAAGAATTACAGAATATGTCAGCAGGAAAAGCAGAAGTGCACCCAGATGAATAAAAATATTTGTATTGATCCAGACAATTTCCAGTCTGCCGATCACAGTTTCCTTGTGATAAATGTCTGAAAAAATGGAAACAGAACGGATGATTCTGAGCTGCTCGAGAAGAAAGCGGAATCCGGAAGGTTTTTCCTTGGAAACGGCATCAATGAAAACCGATCCGTCAGAATGATTAATCTGTATTTTTCTGTATCCCTTTGTTTCAATGAGTATTTCCGCAAAGTCCTTCGCATTTTTGTCATCCATATCCCAGAGATAACTCTGGATAAAACTCGAAAGTTCCGCTCCTTTGGATTTTTCCAGATCATACGTGATTTTTTCCGTAAGGAAAACTGTCATACAGAATAATGCCAATATAATGAATGCCAGAAGATTTCTGTAGCTCCCGATCGTCTGAAAAAAGGATCTGTATTTTTTCCTCATCTTGTAAACAAGACTGTTGATTTTTGTCTCCTTGATGAAGCTGTTTTCAAATTGAAGTGTGGACATAATCTGGAAAATCTGATTGAGGCCTGAATTGATGAAGATTGTAAGTATGTTGCCGGGCACGTCGTAAAATGCGATTTCCGCATTTTTCTTTTCCATCTCCCTTCCGAACCTGAGCAGTGCCCCTATTCCGGAAGAATCAATGGAATTCAGCTCCTTGAAGTTGAGTCCCAATCGAGTATACTTTTGAATGTCCAGACCGTTCAGGAATTCTTCAAATTCCTTCACTGAATACATATCAAAATTTCCTCCCAGAAACACTACCTGGGCATTATTTATTTTATATTGAGATAATTTCATCTGATCCTCTAAAGACTCAAGGGTTAAGAAAATCCCAAGTAAAAAAAAATACAACTGAAATTAAGAGCCTTTGGACAATTTTTATACAATGCAAATACGGGACTGCAATTACAAAAGTCACCCAGGTCCAGCTTGTTCATCCTGATATAAAATTCGGCGTTGTCAAAATTCGCGCAGCGGCGTCCTCCAGGATTCCCGCAGCCGAGGTAACGAGGACAGTTTTACAGTTTATTCCCGGAGACCCAGCTGCAAAAAAGGTTCTTGACTTTATGCTCGGCAGACTGGCAAAACAGGAATATACTACCGGCGCAGATCTTGCAGAAATGAAACCTGCAGTCCTCAGCATATCAGGAACAGATGCTGAGGGCGGCGGCAGAAAAACTGGGCCAACCTGATTACTGTCAATTGAGCGTTGACCAAAAACGTAATTGTAAAATAATTGAATATCAGTAAAAATTCGGATGCATAAAAATAAGGAAAATATGATTTACAGCAGACTTTTGAGCAGGACAGACAGAAAACAGAAATATGCATTTTCACAAACCATGCTGAAAATCATAAAATATATTTTCATTTTTTTTATGGTGTTCAAAGCAGAGTCTGCTTTTTCTGAAGAAGCTGTTCAGCCGGTCATGGTTCCGGAAGGCTCCGCTTCGGTCGGACTCGCCTCATATATGGAATATATCAAAGATGAAACAGGCAAACTCAGTTTTGAAGAGGTATCAGGAACTGCATCCGGCTGGAAAAGCCTGAAAGGAAATGAGAAAGTCAATTTCGGATATTCACCCTTCTATTACTGGCTTCGGTTCAAAGTAAAAAATGAACAGAAAGAAAGAGTTCTGCCGATTTTTGAAATCAGCTTTCCCAGACAGGATTATATAGAATTTTATTATCATGATTCTAGAGGAAATTTCAGAAAAAAAATCACAGGGGACACTCTTCCTTTCAGTTCAAGAGAAATGGATCATATCGGCTTTGCATTTGAACTGAGAACTGAGCCTCTCTCGGAAACTGTTTATTATATCCGCACCAGAAGCACTTACAACAGGTCACTCCTGAACCCTTTTCTTCATTCTCAGAACAGTTTTCATAAAGCATCTTCTGAAAGAAATCTGATGAACGGAATGCTGTACGGTCTTCTGGGCATAATGATGTTTTATAATTTTTTCCTGTTCATCACTATCCGGGAAAGAGTCCATCTCTACTCTTCTCTGACCATCCTGTTTTTTTCTCTGAATCTTTCCGGAATTCACGGATCAAGCTATCAGTATCTGTATCCTGACTGGCCCTGGCTTCAGAATGTGGATTATGTGATATTTTCCTGTCTTACAATGATCTGTCTCATACTGTATTCAAATGAGTACTTGGATCTTAAGCTGAATATGAAAAAAGCGTATCAGTTTACAAGATTCCTTCTTGCCGCTGTCACTGTTCTGATGTTTGTATTTCTGTTTATGATTTCCAGGTTTCCCGGATTCAGCTTCAATGCACTTCTGTATCTCGGATTCTTTTTCCTGGCAGAACAGATATTCATCGGAACATATCTGAGCTTGCGCAAAGTCCGCGCTGCATACTTTTATATGGCGTCCTTTTCCATTTTTTTTATCAGCCTGCTCATATCCCTTCTCTCTGCCAATTATCTGATATCCTCTTCCTCCCTCTCCTACTGGGCATTCCAGCTGGGATTCAGTTCCATGCTGATCCTGCTGTCTCTGGGGATTGCGGACAAGATCAATGTGCTGAAAAAAGGTCTGATTCACGCAAATGAAAACCTGGAAAACAAGGTGGAAAAAAGAACTTCTGAACTCAAAGAAGCTCTGAATACAATCAATTACGATCTGAAAGTTGCACAGAAAATTCAGGCGAATATTCTTCCGAAAGAAATCATACAGCTGAAGAATATGGAGGGAATGATGCAGTATATGCCCCTGGAAAAAGTCGGAGGGGATTTCTGCGACATCTTCGAAATGGAAAACGGCATTGTCAGAATATTTCTGGCAGATGCCACAGGGCACGGAGTTCAGGCAGCACTGATGACGATGTCCATTCATTCGGAGTACCAGAACATAAAGGAATATCCCCTGAATCCGGCAGAAGTGCTCACGATATTAAATCAGCATTATTATCATCGATACTATTATCTTAATGCATATTTTACATGCATCCTGATAGACATCAATTTTCAGGAGAAGAAACTGATCTATGCTTCAGCCGGGCACCCGCAGCAGATTCTTTTTTCAGGGAAAGAAATATTCAGCCTGACTCCGACAGGAAAACTGATGGGGGTTCTGAACAGCATTACCTATAAGGAAAAGACAATCGAAAACGTGGAAAAAGGCAGACTTGTGCTTTTTACTGACGGAATATTTGAAGAGTTCAACAAGGACGGGATTGAACTTGGAGAGGACAATTTCATCAGCATACTTAGAGAAAAAAGAAACCTTCCTCTGGACAGATTTATGAATGAATGCATAACATCGATGATGAATTTTCTGGAAAAAGAGCCGAGACAGGATGACATCACTCTGATTACACTGGACTGGAAGGAATAATCGCTGCCGATCTCAGAGAAGTAAACCAGTCTGCTTCTGGATTTCTTCCTGAGATAAACCGGCTTTCTTCAGCATATTTGCTAAATTTAAAATCACCTTCTTACTTTCCTCAATTTCCTTATTGCGTTCTTCGAGGGTGTTGAATATATCCTGCACCTGCTTTTCCATCTCTTCCTCAAATTTCAGCTGCTTCTTGACTGCATCATCGAGGACAGCACGGGAAAGACGCTTTACGGAGTTCTGAACTAAATTGTCAGTCTTTATATCTTCCGGCTGTTCGTCTGCGTCAGGATAATCCACCATCTTCGTGTGAAAATCCGTTCTGGAAAACAGGGTCAGAAGTCTTTCGAGAGGAGTGCTTCCGCGCACCTCGTCTGCCGCCAGCTGCAGCATATAGGATTCATGGGTCAGCCTCTCCAGAAACTCACTCTTGGCTCCGACAATTTCCTGATTCCTGATGACATCGTAGTACTGATTTTTCAGACAGACGACTCTGGGAAGACCTGCATTTTCTATATACCCTAAGAGATAAATTATAATGATGGGATAAAATTCCGCTTCCTCCGCCTCATTCCCTTTTTTGTCTTTGACAGTTCTGATGCTGTCTGCCTTTGCATACTGCTCTCCGAGGTATTCCCGAAAGCGGGAAAGATTCATGGACTGCTTGGACTTCTGCAGTTCAATCAGCACTTTCTGCTTTTTATTTTCTTCCGTCAGAATAATTGCATGAAAATCCATCCGAAGAAAAGTGAGTTCCCTGCTGGAAGTAATCGTCGCATACTCCTGGGGCTTGAAATCAATTTCCAGAATTTCCCGGCCGATAATCCGACCAATGATTCCTTTTGCAATCTGAGGATCTTCCATCAGATACTTGAAGGCAGAGTCATAAACTGGGTTTGCGATAATCATAGGTTTCTCTCATAGACATTTTACTTCGGGGGTGTACAAAAAAGCAAGAAAAAAGCCGAGTGCCTGTACGAAGCGGCACAGACTGTCTCACCGGAATTGATGCAACCGGGAATGGCACCGAAAATCCCAGACAGACTTTTTCCCTAACCTGACTGCCAACTCCACTGTGGCATAGTTCTCGCGACCCCAGTGAAGACTTATACTGAACATCTGGCAATTTTTTGGAGAATCAGAAAACACTGCTTGTCAGTTTCTAAACCTCTATAAATTTACTCTTATATGAAGCTGATGATTATTGACGGACACGCTCTGATTTTCCGGGCGTACTATGCATTTCAGACAACCGGTCTGAAGAATTCCATTACAGGAAGGCCGAGCGGTGCTGTGTTCGGTTTTTTCAGAATGCTGTTCAAGCTGATTCAGGATTTTACACCGTCTCATCTGGCTGTGACTTTCGATCCGGGGACTCCTCTTGAGCGAGGAAAGATCTACGAAGCATATAAGGCGAACAGGGCTCCTATGCCGGAAGACCTGAGACCGCAGACCACTGAAATTTACGAGATCTGCGAGGCTCTGACCCTTCCCATGTTCAAAATTGACGGACAGGAAGCAGATGACATCATTGCAACTCTCTGCAGAAAATTTTCGAAGTCGGCAGACCTGATCCATATCTTCTCCGGAGATAAAGATCTTTATCAGATTCTGGATGATCATATTCATATGCTTCGCGGAAAAAAGGGAGCCACTGAATTTATTGAGATAGATCCTAAATGGGTGGAGACCGAAATCGGAGTAAAGACTTCTCAGATTCCCGATTTTATGGGAATTGTGGGAGACACTTCAGACAATATTCCTGGTGTAAAAGGGATCGGCGACAAAGGTGCGTCCAAACTGATTGCTGAATTCGGCGATCTGGAAACAATATATAAAAATATTTCTTCCATAAAAAATCCAGGACTTGTCAAAAAACTGGAAGAGTCGAAGGAAATGGCTTTTCTTTCCAGAAAACTGGCAACTCTCGATTCGGATCTGAAATTTGACGTGGACAAAAAGATGATCATTCTTCCTGATTATCTGAAACCCGAGCTTCTGGAAGTTTTCCATATAAGAGGATACAATGTATTGTATCGTGATCTGAAAAAAATTTCCATTGAAAAGGGTCATAAATTTAAAGATACGCCTGCACCGGAAACTTCTGAGAAAAAGACAGCGGCAGCGATAGCGGCTGAAACGGGAGAAGCTAAGGATAAACAGAATCAGGAAAAGGGAAAATACGAACTCATTACAAGTATTTCAGATCTTCAGAAAATCGTAAAGAAGCTGAAAAAGGCAAAAGTCCTCTCTGTGGATACCGAGACCACATCCAAGGAACCGGTTCGTGCAGAAATTCTTGGATCATCATTTACGGATGAGGAAGGAAAAGGATGGTATGTATCCTTTCAGCACAAGGAGGGACTTTTTGCAAAACAGAGCCTTCCCCGTGAAGAATGTCTGGAAATACTTAAACCTCTTCTCGAAGACAAAAAAGTCAAGAAGGTCGGGCAGAACATAAAATATGATTATATTGTATTCTCAAAGTACGGAATCAACCTGAATCCGATCTGCTTTGATACAATGCTTGCCTCCTACGTGATTCATCCTGAAAGCAGGCGGCACGGAATGGATGATCTGGCTGCAGACTATCTGGGATACAAAACAATTACCTATGATGATCTCACCGGAAAAGGAAAAAAAAGAAAGGAACTTCACGAGATAGATCCGAATCAGATTGCCGAGTATGCGGGAGAGGATGCAGACATCACTTTCCGTCTCTATAAAATACTGGAAAAGGAACTGCAGTCCACAGGAACGATGTCTGTACTGGACACAATTGAGCAGCCTCTGATACCTGTCCTTGCTGCAATGGAGACTGCCGGCGTTTCCATAGATACAGCATATTTCAAAAAACTTTCCAAAGAATACAAAGATATACTGAACGGTCTCGAAAAATCAATTCACAAAGCCGCTGGAAAAAATTTCAATATTGCATCTACAAGAGAACTGCAGCAGGTTCTTTATGAGGATCTGAAACTTCCTGTAGGCAAAAAAATACAGACAGGATATTCCACTGATCACAGCGTGCTGGAAGATCTTCAGGGGAAACATGAGATCATTGATTTTCTTCTGGAACACAGAAAATATTCCAAACTTGTCTCTACCTATATCGACACTCTCCCTCTCCTCGTAAATCCTGAGACAGGAAGAATACATACAAATTACAATCAGACAATTGCAGTGACAGGAAGACTCTCTTCCACTGATCCGAATCTTCAGAACATTCCGATCAAGGACAAGGAAGGAAGAGAGATCCGGAAGGGATTCATTGCAGATAAAGATTTTGAAATACTCAGTCTGGACTACTCTCAGATAGAACTCAGGATCATGGCTCATTTTTCGAAAGACGAAAAAATGACGGACGCATATAATAAAAATCTGGACATTCATGCCAGAACAGCCAGTGCGCTTTTTGCGGTAGATGAAAAAAAAGTGACTCCGGAAATGAGAACCAAGGCAAAGGCAGTGAACTTTTCGGTCATCTACGGTTCCACTGCTTACGGTCTTGCCCAGAATATGAGGATTTCCAGATCGGAGGCCGGACTGTTCATCGACAAGTATTTTCTGCAGTATCCTGGAGTGAAAAAATTTATGGAAGACATCTGCAATTTCTGCTTTCAGAACGGTTATGTGGAAACGCTCACAGGCAGAAGAAGATATGTACCGGACATTAAAGCCACAAACAGACAGGCAATCGAAGCAGCAAAAAGGATTGCAATCAACAGTCCGATCCAGGGAACTTCCGCAGATATGATCAAACTTGCAATGCTTCGGATTCACGATGAGCTGAAAAAGAAGAAGGCAAAGTCCAGGATGATTATGCAGGTGCATGATGAACTTGTGTTCGAGGTCCATAAATCGGAGAAAGACCTTGTATTTGAATCCGCCAAAAAAATCATGGAGAACGTTGTACGTCTCGACGTGCCGATCATAGTTCAGGGGAAATTCGGAAAGAATTGGGATGAGGCTCATTGATGGAAAAAGATACAATTCTTTATGTTCTGACCAAGTCGAAGGAATACCTTCAGTCAAAAGGAATTGAAACAGCCAGACTCGATGCAGAAGTTCTGCTTGCCCATGAACTCAAAGTGCAGAGAATCAACCTCTACTCCAGCTTTGACCGGAAGCTCACCGAAGCAGAGAAAGACGCGTACAGGGTTCTCATCAAGGAAAGAGGAAGCTTTCGTCCAGTCGCCTATATGATTGGAAGAAAGGGCTTCTACAAGCATGAATTTGCAGTGAATGAAAATGTTCTGATCCCCAGACCGGAAACGGAAGAGCTTGTGGAATTTGTTCTGAACTGTGAAGAAAAAGATGATGCACTCCGCATTCTGGATATGGGAACGGGTTCCGGATGCATAGGAATTACACTTGTGGATGAATGTCCCAGATGGGAAATGCATTTTTCAGACATCTCTCCTGAAGCCTTGAAAATAGCAGAACAGAATTACTCTGCAATCATAAAAAAAAGAATCATAGAGATTCCTCCGCATTTTTACCAAAGTGATCTGTTTGAAAGCATTCCTGCAGAAAATAAATATCATTTCATTACATTCAATTCACCCTATATTCCTCTGGAAGAGAAGGACAGACTGATGCCGGATGTTCTGAACCATGAACCTCATCTTGCTCTTTTCATTATAAACCCTCAGGAATTCTATAAAAAACTGATATCTCAGTCCAGGAACTGGCTGGAAAATTCGGGAAGTCTTTATCTGGAAACAGATCCTCAATGGATACCCCTTCTGCAGAATCTTGCCGAATCAGAAGGATTTCAGATGACAGTCAAGAAAGATCTTTCCAAAAAGGACCGATTCGTGAGACTGAGAAAAAAATGACTTTAAAGAGCGGCCTTTCGGTACTGCATTATCCTGATTTTTGAACTGAATTCAGGATTTTTAATATTCCCATTTATTCTGAATCAGGGTCTGAGCAATTTCTTCAATAAAAGAATCCGCCACCAGTTTATGTTTCTCATTCGATTTTAAAGTATGCCATTTGATTCCGTTCATCCCGGTCATACGTTTTGCCCATTTAATGCTTTCAGAGTCTTCTGGAGATCCAATAATAAATTTTCGCTTAAGAGGATTTTTAAGATATTCCTGGAGAAAAAAGCCGAATTCAAATCGGCTCGTAGGTCCGATATTTGCAGGAAAAACATCCGCCTGTTCGTGTTTCCAATAGGATGGAAACCAGAAAGCTGTAATATCGCATAGATTAAGATACTGCAGTTCCCAAGGAATCTGTTTGTTTAAAACTTGAGTCAGTTTTGTATTCGGCTCCAAAATATTAATGTCAGACCAGTTTCCGCTTTCCGGTTCAGGAGCAACTACTGTCATACTTGGATCCAACCGATTATCGCTGCATAAACTCTGTATTACTTTTCGCCTCCAGCCTGAAAGCATTTCCCCGGTGGGCGGCGTAGGTCCTGCCAAAAAGACTCCCAGTCTGGGAAATACTGTTGTATGATTTCTTGAGTATAAAACTCTTAACTGTTCTATATTATCTGTCATTTTGATTGTTCCTTTTCCAATATGATAAAAAGCATCCAATTGAAATCATCACAATTTTTTTCTATACTGCCGATCCAATCAAAGTTCGAAAGGCCAAGTTTTGGGAGCGGGAAGATAAAAATGAGATTCAGGTTCCAAGACAGAATTCTTTTTCTTGTATGGACTGTTTTCTGGAGAAAAAAATTATAGCAAAACAGTTGAATGAATTGAATTTAAACTTATACAGAAGAAGGCAATGAAACATTTACTGCTAGATTTTCCAGAATTTGACAATCAACTGAATGATGAATTATACCACAGTGCCCGCTTGCGCTCTCTTGTTTTATCCTGCATTTTTTTTACAGTTGCATTTGGCTTCTGGATTAATATAAGATTAGGCAATCTGCCAAATAGATTCTATATTTCAATTGGTATCTGGAACCAATACCAATGGCAATTGATATTGCAGTCAGTATGCGGAACTATTGAACTGCTGTTTTTCTTCATCCTCAAAAAAAAGATTATTCAGGACAATAATAAACTGCAGTGGTTTATGCATGTACTTGGTTTTACTGAAATCAGCGTTATTTCTGTTGCAATTTGGATACATGTATTGGTTGAAGAACCTCTTGTCGGACTGAATGCACCCCCATTAATGCTTTACGGTATTTTTATTCTTTCTCTGGCTTTGTTCCTGGAAGCAAGACACTGCATATCAGCCGGATTTATTGCAGCAATTCAGTATGCTTGGATCATCAATAGTGTTCATAAGATGTCCGGGAAAACCCACATAGACGGCAGCTTCTACTCGAAGGCAATTTTTTTAGCTCTCACAGGAATCGCCGCGAGCATAGTTGCCTCTCAGATTCGAAACCAGCTTGTAAATACTTTTCAGGCACAGCTG
>DAORDI010000153.1:0-12789 GCA_035345895.1 Leptospiraceae bacterium | reverse complement strand
ACGTTGCCGCAGGTGCCGCAGCCGTACTCATCATATCTCTTATGACAAATGAAAATTCTGCACCTTTCGTATATTTTCAATTCTGAAGGAACATCATGAAACTGTATCGCCTTTTTTTTCTTTCACTGCTTCTTTTTTTCTACTGCAGAAACTCTGCAGATGCTGAAGTAATTCTCCGTCTGCACCCAAGTGCAACTGAGATCAGGCCCTCTTACCTGAAATTTTATTCAGATGTTCTTCCTTCCCTGAAAAAGAAGAAAGTAATGCTCGTCACGAATCCTTCCGGAATAGGAAACAATCCGGAAAAACTCAGACAGAAATTCAAGGAAAACAATGTCACGATTCACAGTCTCCTTGGACTCGAACATGGATTTCTCGGACTGGAAGAAGATTTTTCATCAAGTCCCGTCACTATCGACTCCATATTTCAGCTTCCCATCTATCATGTGTATAAACTGAAGGGAAATGAACTTCAGACCGTTCTGTCAGAAGTTGATGCAGTCGTTATTGACGTTCAGGATATGGGAATGAGATGTTACACCTATCTCACAGTCCTGAAAAGAGTCATGGACAGACTGAATCCTTCGGTCAGGCTCATTGTTCTCGATCATATCAATCCGGGAATGGAGCTGGGGCCGAAAGGAGACACTGTAGAGAAAGGATATGAAAATTTCGCAGGAGAGTTCCCTTCACTTTTTTTTACAGGAATGACAATGGGCGAATCTGCAATATATTATAATGCAGAATTCCTTTCAAAAAGAGTGAATCTGACCGTCGTTCCGGTGGAAAACTATAAGAGAGGAATGCAGTTTGAAAAAACCGGTCTGCCCTGGCATACACCTTCGCCGAATCTGCCAAATCTGGACTCGGCAAGAAATTATTTCTCTCTTGTATTTCTGGAAGGCATCAATGTTTCCGTAGGCAGAGGAACGCAGGCTCCTTTTGTATATTTCGGTGCATCCTGGATGAAGGATCAGGAGGAACTGATCAGTCTTCTGGAAAAAGATTCAAGAGGACATTATTATTTCCTGGAGGTTTTTTTCAAGCCTGCATTCAGCAAGTACAAGGACAAAATCTGCAGAGGGCTCCGAATGCAGACAGTGAAACCCGACTATGATGCAGTCAGACTGGCCTACACAATGATCTCCGAAATCAGAAAAAAATACAGTAAGGATTTCGAATGGCAGGGTTCCAAGGTATTCACAATTGACCAGCTCTGGGGCAGCGACCGTTTCAGAAAGGCAGTTGAAAAAGAAAAATCGTATGATGATTTCCAGAAATCATTTGCTGAAAAGGAAAGGAAGGCACTCGAAACTGTATCCAGGTATTATTTATACTGATTTTTTCATTCTGATACTTTAAAAAAAAGAAAAACTTATTTACAATGATTTTTCTTGTCCGGAAATTTGTTTTCTGGAGAAGAGTGAATGCTTAAAAAAATGACAAGTCTGTTCCTGATATTGGTCTTTTCCGGAACAGCGTACTGTTCAAAGAAGAAAAAGAAAAACTGGGTTCCGCTGGCTCTTGTGGGAAGTGCCGTAATTGCCGGAGGAAACGGAAGCATTACAGGCAGAACAGTCAGAAAAAAAGTGACAGGCACGCCTGCAGTCCCCCTTTCAGAGGTGGAGGTCCTGGCTGACATTACCGGAAAAACATTCAAAATTAAATCTTCTTCAGACGGGACATTCAGTCTGGCAGTCAGCGGAGCTGTGAGAGGCTCAGGCACCACTGCTTTTTTCAGAAAGGACAGTTTTGCAGAATCAGCCAGGGCAATTACCTTTGATATTCCAAACCTGAGAGTGGATCTTGGAGATGTGGAAGTGCTGACTCAGGATGAAGCAAATTCACTTCCGTTAGGCACCTCTGATTCCGGAACAGGGCCTATAGTCAAGGGACAGATTATTGATGATTTTACGAGCAATCCCCTCGATCAGGCCAGCATAAATATTTCCATTGCATCCGGCACAACTCTTCCGGCAGTCACAGACAGCACTGGATCATTTACGATACAGAACTCGAAACTCAAAGCTGGGAGTTCCTACAATATCACTGTCAGCAAGCAGAATTATCTCGAATCCTCCAATGTAACTGTGAACGTTACAGGAGATACAAATACGATCAACGGAAACCCGATCCGTCTCTACAGAGCCTACGGAAACATTACAGGAACAGTCATTGATGATTCAGGAGCCCCTCTTGCAGGCGTCTCTGTATCTGCAGTTGATTCCAAAGGAGCCACTGCTTCAGGAGCCACTGATTCCAGCGGGAATTTCACTCTGACGAGCAATGCCTTTCTTCTTGGAAGCGATTATACTCTCAGCATCACAAAATCAGGATACTCGAGCCTTACATCCACTGTCCCGATTTCCATCACTGGAAACAATACTCTGACTCCGAACCCCTTTGTTCTCACAATAAGCGGAACGATTTCAGGAACAGTCGGAACTGCATCCTGCGGAAACGTTACTCTCTCCTTTACCGATTCGAACGGAAATCCTGTCAGTACAACGGTTACAGGCGGATCAACGTATACCCTGAACAACACATTGACAGCAGGACAGAACGGGATCAAAAAAGGGCAGAGTTATTCCATCACTGCAGTCAGCAGCGGATCTCCAGGATGCGAAACAGCGGTCGTAAATACATCAGCAGTCACCGAAGGCACAAACAGTCTGAATATCAGTCTGACTGCAAGGGTAGCCTGCGGAGGCGGAAACACATGCATTGCAGGAAAGGTAGTTGATGCATCTGATACCGCATCGGCTCTTCAGGGAATCACAGTCAGCACGACTGATTCAGTGGGAACCACGAGAACTGCCACTACAAGCGCAGCAGGGACGTTTTCACTGGCAGGCACATTCAATAACGGGGCTACGTTCAGTCTTTCAGTCTCTGCATCAGGATATACGGGAGCCGCAAGCACAGCCGGTCAGACTATACCAGTTCAGGTGACAGTGGCTGCTGGATTGACTCATAATATCGTTCATAACGGTGATTCGACTCTTTTTAATCTGGCAACCAGCGACATTAAATTATATCCCATCGGGATCAGTGCAACAATCGGCGGTTCCAAGAAAAAATTCTATCAGGGAGTCAAGCAGACTTATGAAAAATTTCTCACTGAGAAATGGGGCTTTACTGTTTCAGGAAGAGATGTCACTGATCTCAACACTGCCTCCAGTTTTTATATTCATACGGATGATGTTTCACAACCCCCTTCATCTCCCGGTTCT
Source organism: Leptospiraceae bacterium (assembly GCA_035345895.1). Lineage (GTDB taxonomy): Bacteria > Spirochaetota > Leptospiria > Leptospirales > Leptospiraceae > DAORDI01. Next base: position 9,556 of record DAORDI010000153.1, on the reverse strand, counting down.
TACTGTTCCGGTTATACATACCGTCATTCAAATATAATGGCTGTAAATGGAAATGTTTCAAAAGGAGTCATACAGGAAAGCAATAATGATCCGAGAGCCTGCAACACGCCTATCAGAGGTGCCACAGGCGGGGGATCTGATCCGGGCGGGGGCGGTGTTGCATCAGGCGGGTTCGATCCGGCACACAGTGTAATGTACATGTTCTATGTGGCAAATACGGGAAGTTTTACTGTTACAGTCACGAATGCCCCGTATTCCGTGAAACTTCCTGCAGCAAACACTCTGATAAAAATTTACAATGCAGGAGGAACACAGGTTGGCTCGTCCACCGGAACGGGAACTGCTTCTGTTTCCATCGGATCAGCAGGCTGGTACTTTGCTGAAATTGCAGGAACATCCAGAAGCGCCTACGGGTTTTTTGATGTAAAGGTGACTGGTCCAACTCAGACATCCGCAGGAACACTGGGGAGCTGGACTACAAACAATCTGATTCTTTCCTGGTATGATCATACAAACAGAATCATCCATATAGCAGGAAGCGGAGAATCCGGTTCTGTCGGAAACATCAATATCACTGCCATGGCAGAATATGGGAAAATCATCAGAGGCGATTTCACTGCCACATTGAGGCAGGTAACTGCTGCAGGGACCACAACGGCAGTGACGGCCGGCTACTTCAATCTGATTCGGGCAGAATAGGAGAATAAGATGAAAAGAATTATCATGATAATTGCATTATTTGCGTCAGGTCTTCATTCTGCACCCCGCACAATGAAGCTGAACAGCATTATGTTTCAGGTGGGAGAAAAAAATTTCTACTTTGAAGACACTGTATACTGCTCATTGGAAACTAGAAACGGGACGAGCGAAATTGTAGTGGCTCTTTTTGATGAGGCAGCCAGAGTAAAACTGACCATCACTGCAAGGGTTCCGGCCGGAGAAGAAAAGGAAGAAATGAGACTTTCCACCAATTTTCACAGTATTGCAGCGGTCTTAAGTTCCCCGCACGGCGGATTTATGATATATCCTGCGGTATCACTTCAGCCTTCTGCCGAAATCATGTCCTATTCCAAATCCCATATCGGACAGCCCGTCTCTCCTGAATGGAGAGGAATGACAAGATCGGAAAGAATAGCAAAAGGGAAAGGCGTTTCCATTGACAGGGGAATGGAAGGCACATCCTTTTATCTGAACCTGATTCCCATATTTGATGAAAACAATGAAATCAGAGAATTCGCAGGAAGTTTTTCAGGCACAGTCAGACATGTAGGAAAAAATCAGGGAAGAATGCAGCCGGTCAGCGGCGGTGAATTCAGAATAGGAGTAATGAAATGAAATTATTCATAAAATTCTTTATATTTGTTTCGGCTGTCGGAGGACTTCTGTCCTTTGTGGATAATGCACATCAGAACCTCCCCGAAGATGCCCTTCTTTATATCGAATCATACGGATCGAATCAGCAGAGATGGGCATTTGACTACCTGAAGGCAAAGGCAGGAGGAAGATATATGGATTCTTCCAGCAATGCAGGGGACTACAGTGCCACAGTCGGGGGCCCCGGGCAGAACAGTGCCGGCCCTAAATTCGGGGATGTATATGGAAACGGCGGTTCCAAAACGACCATTCCCAGTCCTTCTGCGAGAATTTCTGTTGCATCGATGGCTTCAAATCCCTGTTTCGATCCCCAGGATTTTGCACTTCTTAAAGCCCCGCCGGAAGGACCATTTGTAGGTGTAGGATGCGGGATCATCGGAATATCAAGAGCAGGCGGTGTCGGACCTGATTACTTCAGGGATACATTCTGGCACGGATCAGGTATTACCGGAGGGATAGTCACATCAGGGAGCTGGAAATACACTGCTCCTGATTTTACCAAGATTGGTGATCTGAATTTTTCTTCTGCATTTCACTTCATCAATCTGGTGAACAAGAACTATGATTCAGGAAGCAATCAGCAGGATCTCGTAAATAATGTATATAATGATTATGACGGATATTCCTATAACGGAAACTGGAACTATTCTTCCTTTCTCGGCTCAGGAGTAGGAAAAGACTACGGGGTAGCCGTTGTATTCAACAACGCTCAGATGAGCATCGATGTGCAGAACTGCACTGCCTGCACTGGAGAAGGCGGAATTTATACACTTGTGAATTATGCAAATCCTCCTCAGAGCTATAAACAGAACAGATCCACTACTCCTGTAGGAACCGCAAGCGGTGACGGGACAAAAATTCCTTCCGGCACAGGTTCGAATTACAACTGCTACAGCGATATGAAGCTGACAGGGAACTGTCCGGATGAAGGCTGGTACTACTGCTTCAGCACTGTTTTCGGAGCATGCACAAGCTGGCAGTACAGAATTCCAAATACAGCACCCGGCGGAGGAGACACTGCCTACGCAGATCAGGACTGGATCATCTATGAACCTGCGGATAATGCTGCTACATTTTTTTATAATGAAGTTTTCCTGGAAAAAGGAAGCAGTTATTCCGGAGGAAACATGAACAGTCTTCAGCCGTCCGCTGTCACCGGGAATTATTATTCGATGGATGCAATGTCGCTCAGAGGACTTGCAGTAGTCATGCACTGGGCGGGAGACATCAATCAGCCTATGCATATCTGGAGCACCCTCGGAAACAATCACTCTGAATTTGAGGCATTTGCGGATTCAACGTATGGGAGACGCACTATAGGAGCATCCGATTCAGGAAAAAATTATGAGAATTTTGCAAACGATGCAAGGGCTTTTACAAACAGCAGAGTAAAAAGATACTATGACGGGCTTGATGAAATCTATCTCGAAAATGCCTGGATCACTTACAATACCAGACTCAGAAGCGGATTCGATGTGGTTGTAAACACTGATACCGCCACCAGAGGAAATATGCTCCGCCATGGAGTAAACAGTGCAATTGCCACAATGGCACTGATTTTTGAAAAGGCTGCGATGGATCTCAGAAAATGCAGAACTGCCTGCACCTCTTCAAGCACTTATCAGATGAAGTACTGATTTGAAGTATATTCTGTTTCTTTTTATTCTTTTTCACTGCAGCAGAAATGATGCAGTGATTACCTCCAAAGCCGGAAGCCTCTCTTACGGATCCTATCAGTATTTAAAAAGACTGTACTATTCCGGGCAGACTGATGAGGATGCAATTCTTTCCGATCTGAAGGATATGTATTCAGTTTCCGGCATTGCAACGGCAAACGGACTCGAAAACGACCGAAACTATGAAGATTTTCTGAAACTTGAAAAGATAGGAAGACTCACTCTTGCCGGTGCTTACAGGTTCAAAGAACTCTTCAAGGAAGAATATGGACAGAACTCCTTTTACAGGCTTATCTCCTACTTTGACATTTCCTTTATGGAAGAGGATGCACTGAGAATGATAAAAGAAAATACTGAATTCAGCCCGGCAGTGCCGTTTCTCAAAAAGAAACATTCCGACGTCTTCATATTTACTCTGGGAAAAAAGAAAATAAGCCTGGAAGATCTTTCCCATTTCTGCATGAAAAAGGAACTGGTGGAGCTTCCTGCACTGAGCGGACAGAACCAGAAGGATGTTCTGAAAAAAATTATTGAAAAGTATCTGTTTCATCTTCTCAACACTGATCTGGAAAAAAATCTGAAGGCAGATGAATCAGAACTGGATTTTATTGACTATGCAAGGACTGCCAGACTTTTCACAAGTGCAAAATACGGGTTTGCTGAAAAGGGAATTTATCCGACTGAACAGATCAGAATCAAGCTGGCTCCCAAGGAACTGTTCGAACATTTTCATAAGATGATGCATATATTTCAGGACATTGATACTCTGAAATTCAGTGCTGCTGTACTGAAGAACAGAAAAGATGCAGAGGATTTCCTGAACCGTCTGAAAAGAGGGGAAAAATTTGAAAAAATTGCTGAAAGCTTCAGTCTTCAGGGAAAGAACAGGGAAATGAGCACCCCTCATACCATACCTGGTTACGACAGGAATCTTCCTCCTGACAGACAGCATCAGAGAAATTATATTGATCTGATGGCTCTGGATCTGGCAAAACAGGATCTTTATGAATATGAACCAGTTGCAGTGAAAGAAGGGTATGCAGTCATCAGAATTTATGAGATCAAAAGACTGGATATGAAGCTGGAATACAAGGATTACAGAAACGCTGTTGAAATGGATTTGGAAAGAAGGCTTCTCAACAGACAATTTGAAATTGATAAAAAAGATGCCTTGGACAGACTGCAGTTTACACTGCATATTCCAATGGAAAAACTGAAAGAAATCCGTTGATTTGGAGATTTGAATGCGTTTAACAATGATTATCTGCCTGCTGCTTTTATGTTTCTGCAGGAACGAAAACAAAAATAGAAATCTGGCTGCACTCCTGCTGAAAAAAGGAGGCGGAGTATGCGGTGCACCTTCAAACTCCCTTGACCTTTTTTTGTACCAGATGACTCAGGTTCCCGGACCCAGCACAGGCAATCCTCCATGGAATACATCCTACTGCAGACCGAATACTTCTGTCACAACGGCATCGTCATTTGCAGAACAGACATTCGTAAGCGAGGCAATCTCTGCAATGGGAAATTTTGCAATGGCTATTTCCGGTCTGAATTCCAGCTCTTACATTGACGGAACCGGAATTTCATTCAATACTCTTTCTTCAGGAACAGGCAGACCTTCAGGAGTTTCTGCCATCAGTTCGGAATGGTTTTATGATGCCTCGGGAACATATATAAAGAAGATCAGAAGAGGGGTCAAGACTATTTCCGGAGGAACAAGTTATCTTCCACTGGCATCCAATCTCACAGAGAGCAACCCTGTCACCGGATGTCCGTCCAACCCCTCCTCCACTGCGTCACCGATCATTGTAGATGTAGTGGAAACCACTTCGTACGATTACTCGGACATAATGAATGTAAAAGAAGATCTTTCCTACACCTGCAGCGGAGTGCAGGCGAAAGGTCCCGGATTCATTCAGAGAAAGATATACAGCCTGGATTCACTTCTCAGGATTAAATCCATAGTAGTATATGTGAACGGTGATTTTTCAGTGAAGACAGAGCAGGACGGCGTGACCAAAAATTACAAAAATCTGTTTCAGACAAATCTGAGCACAAATCCGGGAGCAAGGGTAGATTATTCCTATTCTGCAGACGGAAGAACAGTTACCGCAGAGCTTTCGGCAAATTATGTAAAAAGTGTCAGGGACAGTGCATCTGCACCTTATACAGACACGCTGACAGTCACAGATAAAAAAGTAGGCGTGCAGAAATATGTAATTTCTTATAATGCAGAATCTGCATCCGCGAGTAATTCGACCTCAACGTCTACATCAACTTCGACTTCGACATCTTCCGCTTCCTCCTCTTCCGGCTATTCCGGTTATACTCATCCGGCCAACCTTCCCGGTCTGAGACTCACCTATGCATCCGGTCTGCTGACCTGCAATGCTGAATCGTCAACAGCCAATTCACTGACAGTCATGTATCCTAACCTTTTTCAAAGCAGAGGATTCTGTACAAGTACCGGGACAGGAACCGGCTCTTCACCGACTGCAATCACATCCGATAGCGCCTCTGCTTACACTCAGTCACGGGCAGATTCAGACAGACAGACCTGGAAATATACTGTGCGCTTTGACAGTCAGAGACCCTCAAATATGACCAGTCTGACAGAAACGAACACCTACAGTTATCCGGTTCCTGCACCGGGTTCAGGTTATTTCCAGAACCAATACACCAGGAACTATTTCTGGATTTATGACGACAGGGGCAGGATTGTAAGAGATTCCACATATATATATTCATACGATTCCATCGGCCTGCTCTCCTACTCAAAAGGCACGGACAATTCAATTGTAGAGTTTTTCAGCAGATAATTACTGCGATTTTTGCTTGAACGGTGTACTCTATCCTTGCAACTGGTAAGTTAGATGAACTTTCACTGGAAAAACTACCGTATTCTGATTCCCTCCCTGCTTATTGTCGGACTGCTGCTTTTCGGTTTAGGAAGATGGATTTACTACGCAAACAAAAATGATATTCATATTGCAATTGTAGGTCCTATGACCGGAACAAGTTCTGCGAACGGACTGTCTTATGTACAGGGGGTCAAGCTCTTTACTGAGAAAATCAATCAGTCTGGCGGGATTGACGGAAAACATATTGTTCTGAATATTTATGATGACCAGAACAAAGCCGATCTGGCAAAGGCCAAGGCGGAAGAACTTGTAAAGAAAAACAGGGTTCTGGCAGTCATCGGGCACAACAGCAGCGACTGCTCCATTGCTGCAGGCGAAATCTACAAGACTGCAGAAATTCCGGCAATTACTCCGGCATCGACCAACGTAAAAGTGACGGTAGGAAATGAGTGGTATTTCAGAACAATTTTCAATGATAATTCTCAGGGACGTTTTCTTGCAAATTATGTAAAGAAAATTCTCAAATACTCGGAAGTCAAAATCGTGCATGAAGAGCTGAGATACGGAAAATATCTGACTGAAGTTTTCGAGGCTACTGCAAAAGAGATCGGACTGAAGATCACTTACAAGAAGGAATTCAGCACTGTCAGTCCTACAAAGGAAAAAGATCTGGAAAACATTGTAAAGGAACTGAAAGCCAAGAACGACAATCAGCTTATTTTCATTCCAATGCATGTTCCTGAGGGGGCAGTGTTTGTCAGACTTCTGAAGGACCATGGACTGAACAATCCAGTGATTGCACCTGATGCATTTGCATCGGCAGGTTTTATAGAAGAGCTGAAAAAACAGAAAAGAGAACAGCTCAATCCAGGATTCTATTCAAATGAAATGCTCGTGACTACTCCTCTGATTTTCGACAATGCAAATCAGAAAGCACAGCAGTTTCGGGATGAGTACATGCTTGCGTACGGCAAGGAACCGGACTGGAGGGCAGTGTACGCATATGACTCGGTAATGATTCTTGTGGAAGCAATCAGAAAGACTGAAATCAACGGTTCCAAATCCGCAATCAAGGAAGAAAGAAAGAAGATCAAGGAATTTCTGCAGGGAATAGATTCTCCCAGTGAAGGGATTGAAGGAGCGACAGGACTCAATTATTTCGATGAAAACGGAGATTCGCCGAAGCCTGTTTCCATCGGCTCTTACAAAAATAATGAAATTATATCCAACCTTACTCAGCTTCAGGCAGTCAGGGATCCTTCTGAAATACTGAATCCTGAAAAAGCCATCAAGGAAGAGAGAATGCTCCTTGTGGACAACAAGTATCTTTACAAGACAAATGTAGTCTATACAGGAATTGAGATAAATGAAATAAAGGATCTGGATATCGGTAAGCAGACATATTTTATGGATTTTTATCTTTGGTTCAGATATACAGGCAATATTGACCCTGAAAACATAGAATTCCTGAATTCAGAGAAGCCGATTGCGCTGGGAAAACCCATAGATCAGGATCCTTCAGAGAAAATGTCCTATAAGGTCTATCATGTGAAGGGAAAATTCAAGGCAGAAACTCTGCCCGTCAAATATGTTCTGGAACAGAATTCGCTCGGAATCAGTTTCCGTCACAAGACATTGAACAGGAACAATCTGATCTATGTCATAGATGAAATCGGAATAGGAAAACATATAAAGAAAGAAACTCTTAAAAACTCTCAGGTACTGAGTTCCTCTTACGGATGGACAATAGCAAACACTTGGGCATTTCAGGACACGCTGAAAAAAAATTCTCTTGGTTCGCCCAGGTATCTGAGTCTTCAGGACACCACAGTCCCCTATTCCAGATTCAATATGGGAATCAGGATAAAGAAAAATGAAATCACGCACAGACGCATACTTCCTGGCGTAATTACAATGTATATTTTTCTATTCTGTCTTGCAGGGATCATGGTTGTGGGAATCATATCAAGCCTTAAGTCATATAAATCCTTTACCAACTATTTCTGGACCGCACAGATTATTCTTACTTTCCTGATGATCAACTCTGCAGAAGTGGAAACAATTGAATATCTTGTGGACAGAGACAATATTGACAAAATAAAACTCGTCCTGAATATTTTTGATCTTATCTGGTGGATTGTGCCAGCCATAGTGCTCACACAGGCAATTGAAAGATTTCTTTGGCGTCCTCTTGAAATCAAGACAGAGCATAAGATTCCCACTGTGGTCAGAAGGTTTCTGAATTTCCTCATCTATCTTCTGACATTCTTCGGCATAGTTGCATTCGTATACGATCAGAAGATTACAAGTCTTCTTGCAACCTCGGGTGTTGTTGCAATGATCATAGGTCTTGCTATTCAGGTGAATATTGCCAACGTATTTTCCGGGATAGCGATCAATATGGAACGACCGTTCCGTGTGGGAGACTGGATCAAGATAGGAACAATGGATGAAGGAAGAGTCGTGGACATTACCTGGAGAACGACCAGAATTCGTCTGCGCAATCAGGTGATGGTCAGCGTTCCTAACAGTATGGCTTCTGAAGCGGCAATTATCAACTACAGCCTTCCTGACGGCATAGTTGAAATGTGGTTCACAATTCATATCGATCCCAATGAAAATCCGCAGAGAGTAGTCAAAGTTTTAATGGATGCTCTTCTTTCTTCGGAAGGAGTAGTAAAAGATCCCGCTCCGTATGCACGTTTCAATGAATTTTCAGACTGGTCTGCAGATTATCTTTTCGGATACTGCTTCAAGGATTACACCAAGAAAAACCCGGTCAGAAAGGCTGTCTGGCAGAATGTATGGACACATCTTCACAGAGCAGGGATCAGACCTTCCTTCGCAAAACAGGAAGTATTTCTCAATAAGGGAAAAATGCTCGAACTTGAGGACGTCAGAAGTCCTATTTCGGTGGTAGAAGGAATTTACATATTCAATACCTTCAGCCCTGAAGAAAAAGTCATCCTGAGCGAAAAGCTGAAGCCTATGGAATTCTTTGAGGGACAGGTCATTGTAAAGGCAGGAGACGATACAAATTTCTCAATGTATGTCATCCGTGAGGGTGTGGTCAGTGTTCAGGCTCCTCTGGAAAACGGCGATTTCATTGAAGTCGCTAAACTGGGAGCAGGAAATATATTCGGCGAAATGTCTCTGCTTACCGGGGCTGTCAGAACTGCAAATATTCTTGCCGCATCTCATACCTTTATTTACGAGATTACAAAGGAAGACATTGCCCCGCTTCTTGAAAAACATCCTGAGATATATAATAATGTAAAACAGGTATCCAATCAGAGAAAGGAAAATCTGCAGACCAAAAAACAGGAAGCAATGTATGTTCCTCCTCCAAAGCAGGAAAGCCTGATGACAAGATTAAAAAGAAAAATTTACGGTACACTGGGACTTCTGAAAGAAATTGAAGAACTCCACACTGAAGAACCCCCTAAAGAGGAGAAAAAGGCATGAAAACAAAAGAAATTCCTATGCATTTCAAGATACTGCTCGGTATGCTTTTCGGCATCCTGTATGGACTGATTGCAGTATACTTCCAGTGGGGAAAATTCACTGTAGACTGGATTAAGCCCGTCGGAACGATATTCATCAACCTGCTGAAGGTAGTCGCAATTCCTCTTGTATTTATTT
>DAORDI010000152.1:0-12813 GCA_035345895.1 Leptospiraceae bacterium | reverse complement strand
TAGTTTTTTTCCGGTTCATAGTCGAAACGGATTTCTTCTCCGTCCACAGTTGCCTTGATTCCTTTTTCCGGCACTCCGGTTCCTGTATCGTATGCACGGAAAAGGAGCCGGAAAGCTGAACTGAATATCTGATTATTCTTATAATAAAGAATTTTAACATCCGGTCTGCTCTGATCGGACAGTACCATATAGCTCCCGGTTGTTCTCACTTTTGCAGAAAGCACTGAACCGCTGATGGCAGAGGAGACAAATCGGAACGGTTTGCCTTTTTCCGTGATCTGATATATTCCCAGTTTTCCCCATTTCATGGCGGAATCGTCTACCCGGATTCTGATCTCTGCTCCTTTGTTGAATTCTTTATAGTCCGGCTTGAGAGAATGAACCTGAGAAAATGAAAGAAGATCATCAGGCAGATTTTCCTTCACCTTGTCCTTTTCCAGATAAAAGTATTCATCAGTAAATACTGAGTCTGCAGAAAATACTGCGGAAAACTTTTTGTCTTCGTCTTCGAGCGTAAGTGATCTGCCGGGGCCCGCATTGTACACAGGGTCAGCGGGAACAGCGGAAGGGTAGTCCGCCTTGTCTTTCAGAATTACAAATGAAAACACTGCAGTATTTTTTCCAAGACCCTTGAATGTAATTTCCACATTGTTTCTGTCCGTGAGTTCTTCTGAACGGATCAGTCCTCCGTTTTTCTGTCTGTTCAGAAAAAGACCCGGGGAGGAATCGCTTCTGGAATACAGTATATACTGAAACGGTTTTCCGCTCATTGTGCTTCTGTAATTGTTCAGTACAAAGCAGGATTTCAGTGTTTCATCGGAACGGATTCTGGAAAAGGATATTTCCTGAATTAATTTATCATTTATTTTTAATGATATTTTCTGAAAGCCGATCCGGTTTGCATTCGTCATTGCCTCATATCCCTGGATCTGAATTCCCGCAGAGCCTTTCAGTTTTACAGGTGATTCAAGCGTATAGCGGTTCCCTATTTTTTTTATAATATGAGTTTTTACTGAATTTGTTCCGTCGATCATGGAAACAGAGTCTGCAGGATGAAGTTCGAGTCTGTTCAGGAATATATTTCCTCCTTCAGGAAAGAGAAATTCCGCAGGATTGAGATATTCATCATTTTCGAAAATTTCTGCATGAAGATGGTAGGGGCCGAGTCCAGTGTCTCCCGAATATCCTATGATTTCTCCCTTCTTTATTTCGACGGTCTCGTCAGCCTTGAACCTGTACTCAAAGTCTTCCCGGAAGAACAGTCTGTCCTTCATGGAAGTTCTTCGGATCTGATCTGCGATTCTGTCGGAGAATCTGCTCATATGACCGTATCTGCTGCTTTTACCGTCCTTATGCTTCAGAATAACTGCATTCCCGATGGAATATCTGTAGCTCTGTACTGAGTTCAGTACCGAGTCTGTCATTGCAAGAATCGGCACGCCCGCTCTGGCTTCGGTTCCTATGTCGAGTCCCATATGGAAATTGTACATGCGGAATTCGCCGAAACTGCCCGTGACGACTCTTTCCGATTTTACCGGCCATCCGTATTTTGCTGATTCTGAATATACTGGAAAAAAAACTGAAATCAGCAGTGTGAAACTGACGCTTATATGTTTTTTAAAAGAGCTGTCAGAAAAAATATCAGTGAAGAATGAAGTCATATACTCACTTCATTTCTGTTTACAGTCCTCACTGCAAGTCAAAAAGAATCATCTGTCCTGCATATGATACTTTCTTCCTAGAAAATGGATGACTGCCATTCCTAAAAACGGAACGAGAGGCAGATAGAGCAGGGGAGTCAGATATTTCCAGCCTCGGAGAAAAGGGAGAATTTTTCTAACCGCAAAAAAGCCGGGGAACCTTTTCCCGTTGAAGACAAGCTGAAATTCCGATTCCAGTTTTTCGAGGGTGAGTTCACTGTGCAGATCTTTCAGAGATTTTTCATCCCATTCCCGAAACGGTGCAAATTCAATTTTGTTTTCTGAATCGAGTTTTTTCAGTTTTTCTGCAGACCTTCTGCAGAAACTGCAATTCCCGTCATAGAAAAAGATGATTTCATTTTTCATAAAAGTCTTCTTCCAGTCTCGAAAGATACCTGCAGATTCCCGGAATGAATTTTACATTCACATTGATCCAGTATACATTCCATTTTTCAAGCTTGCAGTGGCCGTCTGCTTCCTTTACATACCATTTATTGAGGGTGTTTTCCTTCTTTGATCTCCAGAAGACGGAACTGTAATGAATTTTCATGATATCCCATATATCCCTTCCGATCCCTTCTCCCCGGGCAATTTCATCCACTGCGAACTTGGACAGGAGGAAGCCGTATCTGTTTTTTTTCATGATGGCCGCTCCCCTGTAATTTTTTTCCATGATGACAGAATGAAATCCTTTCTTCAGAAATTTTTTTTTGATTTTCTTTCTGAAAGCTTTTTCGAGAAGTTCTGAAAGTTTTTTCCTTTCTGTCTCACTGTCCTTCAGGATGTCAATCTCAGTGCCTCTCCGTATATAGGTTCCGCTTCCTTTGATCGTGAAGAGTTCTCTGATCAGATTTTCTCCAGTGATGAAACTGATGGACTTCAGTTTTTCCGCCTCATTCAGTATTTCTGCGGAGTTTCGAAGCAGTTTTTTTCCTGCAATGCTCAGGCTGTCGGAATTCAGAAGCGACTCCATATCTCTAGAGAGACTGATGATGGAAAGCGGTTTGCCTGTTTCTTCAGTGATGAATTCATTATTCTCAAGGATATGGATGCTTTTCACTGAACCTAGGATCTTCTGCAGACTCAGTATTTTCTGGAATTCACTTTTGGAATTTTCATCTGTCACAAAGGGAATTCTTTTTTCCTTTATGCTTTTTTCCACTGCAGTTTTCAGTCTGCTGTTCTGCTCAATTCTGCACGCCTGAAGAATCTTATCTGATCTGCTTCTTTTCCAGGAAATTTTTGTTCTGTAAAAAATATTTAAATAATCATGAATTTCGGATGAAATATATACAACAGGGAAAAGCCCAAGTCTTCTCAGAAGATTCAGTTCCGAGAGAATCAGTTCTCCGTGAATGGTAAACGCCTCAGGATCTGCAGACAGAATGAGAAACGAAGATTTCTGCATAGAGCGGAACTCCTTGAGATAGACCAGACAGTCTGGACTGCTGCCTGATTTTTCAAAGAGTTCCTGAATCGGTTCAGATTTTTTCATTAATGGTGTATGTGCAGAGTTTTCCTTTCATTCCGGCGATTGCAATGTTCCGGTCTCTGTCTGCTTTCAGTTTCAGATGCCCTAGAAGAGACTTGTCCCCGCAGATCAGGCTGAAACTGAAATTTGCAAAATTCTTTTTCAGGCGGTTTCCCATCTGGAAAAAAAGTTCCTTTACAGAGGTTTTGTCCGAAAGTCTTTCACCGTAAGGCGGATTGGTTACAATAAATCCGGAACCCCAGTCATTCCTTCTTTCGAGCTGAAAAAAATCGGATACCGAAAATTCGATCATATCTCCGACTCCCGCTTTTTCCGCATTTTCTCTGGCAATTTCCACTGCCTTCGGATCTATATCGGAACCGAAAAGCTGAATTCTGCCGGAAGAAGAATGATCTGAATCCTTTATTTCTCCGAAAAGATCCGAAAAGACAGGGGAGTTTTTCAGAAGATTTGTATTGATTTTTCCCTGTTTTTTAATGATCAGTGCCGCCTCGATCAGTATTGTCCCTGAACCGCACATAGGATCTATCAGAATGTCCTTTTCCTTCCATCCAGAAAAAAACAGAAGGGCCTGTGCAATATTTTCCCGAAGAGGGGCTTCCACTGTTCTTACCCTGTAGCCTCTCTTGTTGAGAGGAAGTCCCGAAAGAGAGAGCTGAATATTTGCATAGTCACCCGAAGATCTCAGAAGAAATGTATAGTCCGGATTTTCCGTATCGGCTCCCGTATCGATTCCATTGTCTATGCATCTGTCCTTGATGGCATCCTTCAGTCTGTACATTGCATATCTGGAATTTGTCAGTGCATCCTTTGCATAGGAGTCAATTTTAAACGTGCGCATTCCCTCTGAAAAAAACTTTTCCCAAGGAAGTTCCACTGCCTGAGCATAAAGATCATCTGCATCCCTTACTTTAAACTTTTTTATTGAAAATGATACTCTGGAACTGAATCTTGTAGAGAGGAAGAAGTTTTTGAGATTTTCCTTTTTACCTGTGAAGAATATCCCGCCCCTGTTTTTTGCAAGAACCTTCAGTCTGAATGAAAGGGCTTCTTCATTCAGAAATTCGTCAAGTCCGTCTGCACAGCTTGCATGGTATTCCAGATTTTCCGGTGAATTGAACAGACCTGTCTTCAAAGTTCGATTTCCAGGCCTTCATACGCCATAATGATTTCCAACTCATTTTTTCTGTCCATCATTGCCTTGTAATTCAGTGCGCGCAGAAACACTGCATCCAGTTTTTCATCGTTGTAAGAGGGGTCATGATGGAACATCACCAGTTTTTTTACCCCTGCTTTGAGTGCAATATCCGTTGCAATGGATGCAGAGCTGTGTCCCCAGTCAATTTTGTTCAAGGATTCTTCAAAGGTGTACTGTGTGTCAAAGACCAGAAGATCTGCTCCTGAAAAATACTCTATATATGATTCAATGTTTTCCATTTCGTCAATGTTAAATTCAGCATCTGAAGTGAATATGAATGTTTTATCACCTTCCTTCAGTTTGTAGGAATAACTTCCGCCTGGATGACGGACTGATTTGGAAAGTGCAGTGAGCACGGGTGTAATCTGCGTCTGTGTTCCTTCCGGAATAAAATGAAATCTTCTGGTTGATCCTAAGCCCTCATACGGAACCGGAAAATGCGTGGACACATGCTGCAGTCTGATTCTGGATTCTATGTCCTGCATCGAACTGAATATTTCAAACTCATTTCCAGGAATGTAGAGAGGAACAAAAAATGGAATTCCCTGAATATGGTCCCAATGGCTGTGAGTAAAAAGCCAGTATGCCTTTCCTTTCCCCTGCAGAAATTTTGTGCTGAGAAGCGAATTTCCCAATTCCCGGATACCCGTTCCCGCATCTATGATGATTAAATTGTCACCGCTGTCCCTGACTTCAATGCAGGTCGTGTTTCCTCCGTACGTTCCTACAGTGGAAAAACTCAGTGAGGAAAGAAAACGGTTTATCGTATCTTCATTCTGGATATCCGCCGGAGTAGCCAACGAGAGAACCTTTTCTATTTTTTTACGGATGACCGCGCCGGAAACGGGTGAACCGATCGAACCTCGTACACCCCAAAACTTTACTTTCATGCGGGAAATGATGAAAAAATCTCCTAAAAACGCAAGAAAAAATCTTGAAAAAAAAAAGGACTGTCTGATTATTATCCAGTTATGTTTAAAACAGTTTACGATGATTCGCAAAAGTCCTGCACGATCCTTCTGGATGGAGTCATCAGTCTGAAAAGTGCCATTCAGCTGAAGGATCAGATAGCCAGAGAAGCTGAGAAAGGTTATATCCATGTAGTTCTTGATTTTGACAATAGTGTCCATATAGATTCTTCCGGAATCGGTGCTCTTTTCAACTCTCAAAAATTTTTAAATGATAAATCAGGATCACTGAAGATAAAAAATCTGAGCCAGGATACTTTGTCCATTTTGAGAATTGCCAATTTGGACAAACATCTGAATATTATCTAGATTCTCTTCTAAATTCCCAAGGAGGGACTGGGTTTTTCTGTTTCCATAGACCCAGTTTTTCCGATTTGGCCTTTTCTTCTGCTTTCAGATAGTCTTTATCCAGACTGTATCTTCTGTAGACCCATACCATCCCTCTCTTGACCATTTCGAGGTTGATATCTTGGTTTTCATAAAAAATGATCCCGAGTGTTCTTCCGTACCTGTCTTTTCCTTTGGACAGTACTTTTACATCCTTGCTGTGAATCAGGCTCCTAAGTTCATCTCTGGAAACTTTTCCGAAATCCTGGCTGGTTTCAGGGGCATCTATTCCGAACAGTCGGATTTTCACCTGAACTTTTCCGTCTAAAAGAACTCTTACTGTGTCCCCGTCATGTACGGATACTACCTTTCCCGTAAATTCCTCTGCAAAAAGAAGGATTGGAAAGATCAAAAAACTAACGAATTTTATCAACATTTAAAATTTTCTCCAGTCTATGAAATGGGATTTCGGCTTCTACTGACTGTAAAGCATGAATTTGAAAAAGATTAATGAAAGAGACTCCGGATTCGGTAATATAGAAGTCATATTCCTTTTTCCTGATTTCTTCGGAAAAAGGAATGTCCATTGCACTGATTTCAGAAATAATCAGATCCTGCAGAAGGTTCAGTGCTTTTTGGCCCTGAATCAGATCGGAAAAACTGATTCTTTTTCCTGTGACAGCATCAAAACTGAACCCTTTTGAGATGTTGTTTGGATGAGGTCTGTCTTTTTTATAACCGGTAGAGATGTACAGAATAGATACAATCCTGCTGTTTCTTTTCAGAAAATAGTCCGTTTCCAGTGTATAGAAACCTTCCTTCTCTTCAGGTTCACACTCGGACTCGCTGAAATGTGCAGATATATTCAAAAATTCCTTCTTGAGCATTCTGTTGATTTTTCTTGCACCGGCAGAATAGGACGAATTTTTTGGAGAAAACTGAGGATAGACGGATTTGAAGGAGCAGTTTTTGAGTTTTTTCACGGCCGTTTTTTTGGATTCCAGAAGAGATTCCGCATAAACTGTTGTGCAAAACGAAAAAAGCCAGACAGCCAGTATGCAGAGTCTGAAATTTTTACGGAATGAAAAAGATTTTGACATCACAGATTCAGACTTTAGACTATGGAACAGTGAGACAGTCCGGCGATACCAGGAAAAAAATGCGTGGAAGGATCATTTTATTTTCAGTTTCCTTGGCAGTTTTTTTTACAGGATGCACCTCCTCAGTGGAATTTATTCCGGACGGGGACTATCATTTTTTCAAACAGCCTTATCTGAAGACAAATGCAAATGAAGTAGATGTACTGTTTCAAAAACCGGAAAAAAGACACAGAATTCTCGGAACCGTAATTGTCAGAGATTTTTCAGGACATATGGGGGACAGGGAGTACTTTGAGGAAATAAAAAAAGAGCTTCTGCAGAGAAAACTGGACGGCGTGTACTTTCTTCCTCCCGAAAATATGGAAATCCCTCCCTGGATCATTCAGTCTAAAAACCAGGCCGGGATGACAATGAGCTATACTGAGCTGAACAAAGAAATGAAGAGACTGAAGGGTTATGCATACAGATACAGAGACTGACTTGGCCTATGCGAATATTTGACTGCGAAATCAGAATAGATGAAAACAGCCGTTGGTTCTTTCGCGGCAATGAAATCATTCACGAAAATGTACTCCGTCATTTCAAGGAGAACCTGGGTGAGGACGAAAAAGGAATATTTATCCTGAATCAGTACGGTGATCTGACTGAAAAGGGTTATCTTTATTCGGAGGGATTTCCTCTCAGACTCGTGAGTATTTCCGGGAAGTCTTTTTTTGATGAGACAGGCAAGGAGTATTCTGCAGATGGATTTATTTTTTATGAGAACAGCAGATTCGGAGTTTTTGCATCCACAGAAAGGAAGAAAATTTTTTTCAGTCTGAGCAGAGACTTCTGCGGTGCAATGTCTTCATTTATGGAAGAGGAAGGGGGGGAGGTTTTTCTGAAACTGGGTGATTCTAAAATCAGGATTCAGGAATTTGAAGGGAAAATCACAGTAAATGTGCCGGATCTTTAGTCATTTATAAACTATCTTTACTTTTTTCAGATAGTCTTCCAAGGCTGATATCATTTTTTTTATATGCTCAATATCTTCCTCATTTCCTGCCTTTTGTACCTCCAGTCCAATTTCAGTGATTTTGTGAAATCCGTATGCTGAACCGTGACCTTTCATCTTGTGTCCTTCTCTTTTGATCGTTTCAAAATCGGAACCGGCGAGAGCGTTATTGAGCAGATTAGGAATCTGACGCATATTCTCCAGATAATCAGGAATCAGATCTTCCAGATCTGAATCTACAGTCACTTCAATATTCATATACCGCCCTTCGAAAAATCCGGTTTCACTGCCGAGTCCTGCTCAATTTTACTAGTAAGGTTAGCATTGATTTTTCCGATACTATAAGCATGAGGCTCGTGTTAATTTCAATCTTTTTTTTGGTTTCTGGTTTACTGGCAGATCAGGTCAGCGATTTAAACGGATTCGGTGAGACTCCCTGGAGATCTCAGTACAAGGATGTCAGAGAAAAATTCGCATCACTCTCCTCCAATCCGAACTCAAGGGAAAATGTCAGGATACTGAATGAGGTTCCCAACAGACTGCTGGTCGTCAAAAGAAACAATGTGCAGTATATTTACAGATTTTACAGAGAACCGAAGGAAGTAAAAGAAGTGAACGCCTATGTCAAGGCAGCATCACCTTCAGCTTCTGCACCCTCATCCGGAACAGGAAATGCTCCTAAGGAAGAATCTGCTTCAGGTCTTTTTTCGGTCGGGGTAGTCTTCAGTCCTGTCGAATCAGGACTGGCGAAAGAGTCAATGTCCAGATACGGGAAACCTACAAAAGAATATCTTGTGGAAAACACATTCAATATTCTGAAGGAAAAGGAAAAAACTGTCACCGTTCAGAAAGATCCGAATGCGGCCCCGGGGGCTCCTGTTCAGGAACCGGATGATATTGATCTCGACGACAAGGAACTTGAAAACAAAGTTCCTATGGCTCTGATCTGGGATCTTGGAAACAAGACAAGTCAGGACGGCCACAAGGGAGGATTTGTCATTCAGTGGAATGAGCCTTACCATAAGAAACTGTATACTAAAAGAATTGATTATTTCAGTTCTGAACTGTCGGGCCTGATTACGACAGATTTTAAGAAATATTTTTCTGCAAGAGAAACAAAGATTCTGACTGATCTTCTGAGCGAGCCTAGATTCGGAACAGAAACCAGATCATCTTCAGAAGAAACCCCTGTCAAGACAACACCTGCAGCTCCTGTGAAAGAAACAGTGCCTGCTACGACAAACCCTTAATTTTTACTCTGCATAAAACCGGATGGATCTGAATGCATCCGGGTGGCAGTCCTCTCTTTCATTTCCTGAAAATCCCGGAAGTTTAGAAAACCATTTCCCGTTATCATACTGAAGATCAATCCAGAAGCTGTAAAGTCTTGCTGTTCCGTTTCTGTTTTTGACGGAAAGAGTGGAAAGATCGGTTCCTTTCAGAGAACTGATATTCCATATGTCTCCCGATTTGCCTGAAACAGTGATCTGGCTCGGTGTGAACTGAAAAGTAAACCCGTCTTTTTCCTTTTTCTTTCTTTCTGCCTTCCATGTCCTGATATAGATCTGTTTCAGATCATCAAAGGATACTTTCTTCTCATACAGAATTCCGTCAGATTTATGAGATAAATTCAGCTCATCCCGGTCAGTTTCAATTTTCCCGGACACTTCTCTTCCGTCGCAGAGCACTGCAGATATATTGACTGATCTTTTCTCTTTTTTCTTTTTATCCTTTCCTTTTTCCGATCCGTCCTTTTTTTCGACTGTCGTATCCTGAAGCACAGGGGGCACCGGATCCTTCGGAACATCCACTGCATCAGTGGAAAAACTGATGAGAAAGAAAATAATGATAAAGAAAGATTTTTTCATATACTACATTCCCCGTCTGTATTCTCCGCCGGCCTGATAGAGTGCCTCAGTCATCTGACCGAGACTCAAAAACGGACAGACATCCATCAGCACTGAAAAGATGTTTTCACCGATGAATGCGGAGTTTTTCAGCCTGTCTGTTTTTTCCTTGAAACCGGCACTGTTTACTGAATGAAGTTCTCTTTTGCTTTTCACCTGAGATTTTTTTTCTTCCTCAGACGCTCGGATTACCTCCCCGGGAATGACTGTCGGTGAACCTTTTGAACTCAGGAAAGTATTGACTCCAATGATCGGATATTCTCCTGTCTGTTTCAGATTTTCATAATACAGAGATTCTTCCTGAATCTTGTTTCTCTGGTACATTGTTTCCATCGCGCCGAGAACTCCTCCCCGTTCAGTGATTCTGTCAAATTCTTCATATACAGCCTGTTCCACCATATCAGTCAGTTTTTCAATGAAGAAACTGCCCTGAAGAGGATTTTCATTCTTTGCTGTTCCGAGCTCTCTGTTGATGATCATCTGTATTGCCACAGCTCTCCTTACGGATTCTTCCGTAGGAGTGGTGATTGCTTCATCGTATGCGTTTGTATGAAGCGAATTGCAGTTGTCGCTGATTGCATAGAGAGCCTGGAGAGTCGTTCTGATATCATTAAAATCTATCTCCTGAGCATGGAGAGAGCGTCCTGATGTCTGAATATGGTATTTCAGCATCTGACTCCTCTCATTTCCTTTGTATTTAAAGCGTATTGCCTTTGCCCAGATCCGTCTTGCAGCTCTTCCGATGACGCTGTATTCAGGGTCCATTCCGTTTGAAAAGAAAAATGAAAAATTCGGAGCAAAATCATCTATTTTCATTCCTCTGGAAAGATAATATTCAACGTAAGTGAATCCGTTTGCAAGAGTCAATGCCAGCTGCGTTACAGGATTCGCACCGGCCTCTGCAATATGATAACCTGAAATGGATACAGAGTAGAAATTTCTGATGTCCTTTTCAATGAAATATTCCTGAACATCACCCATCAGTTTCAGTGCAAATTCAGATGAAAAAATGCATGTGTTCTGTGCCTGATCTTCCTTCAGTATGTCCGCCTGAACTGTTCCCCTGACTTTTGAAACAGTTTCTTTTCGGATTCTGTCATACACATCTGCAGGAAGTACCTCCCGTCCTGTGAGTCCCAGAAGAAGGAGTCCCAGTCCGTCATGGCCTTCCGGAATTTTTTCTCTGTATTCAGGGATAAGTCCATTTCCGTATTTTTCCTTCTTCTTTCTTTCCACGGCATCGAGAAGTCCGTTTTCGCGGATGTAAATTTCACATTCCTGATCAGCGGCTGTATTCATAAAGAAGGCAAGAAGCATCGGAGCCGGGCCGTTGATTGTCATTGAAACTGATGTTGTATTTTCAGTCAGACGGAATCCTGAATAGAGCCTTTTCATATCGTCCAGGGAGCAGATGGACACTCCCGAATTTCCTATTTTTCCGTAGATGTCCGGTCTTTCTTCGGGATCTTCTCCGTAAAGAGTCACCGAGTCAAATGCAGTAGAAAGTCTGACTGCAGGCTGTCCCTTAGACAGATAATGAAACCTTCTGTTTGTCCTTTCCGGCGAACCCTCTCCGGCAAACATCCTGATCGGATCCTCATTTGTTCTTTTGAAGGGGTAGACTCCTGCCGTGTATGGAAATTCGCCGGGTACATTTTCCGAATAAGCCCATTTTAATATGTCCCCATAGTTTCTGTACTCAGGCAGACAGACCTTCGGTATTCTGAGACCGGACAGAGAGGAGCTGAAATTGGGAACCCGTATCTCTTTTCCTCTGACTGTGTAGGAATAGAACTGTGATTCATAATTTTTTTTCCTGGTTTCCCATTCAGAAATAATTTTTTTTGATTCAGCAGAAAGTTTTGACTGAAGTTCGGAAAGCCTTCTGTTCAGTTCTGTTTTCAGCTCTCCTTCCTCTGTCCTGGAAATTATTTTTTCAAGGGAATATATTTCCTCTGCCGCTTCAGACTGAGTTTCCGTCTCCCTGCAGTATTCTTCAGAGTTCTCCCTGATTTCCGAAAGATAACGCACCCTGGAAGGAGGAATAATGCTTTTATTTTCAGAAATCATTATTTTATCATTAAATGTGTCAAGCGGGAGAGAGAACATCCCGCTGATCTTTCTGGAAAGGAATCTGCATGCTTCAATGATTCCGGGATGGTTGAACTGAGAGGCGACTGTGCTGAATACCGGCATGGATTCAGGACTTTCAGAAAACAGTCCCCTGTTTCTCTGTATCTGCTTCGCCACACTTTTTCTGGCATCCGCAGCACCCTTTCTGTCGGATTTGTTGATGACGACCATATCGGCATAGTCGAGCATTCCTATTTTTTCGAGCTGAGTGTCCGCGCCGTACTCAGGAGTCATTACATAAATCGAGAAATCGGATACATCAGTAACCTGCGAGTCGGACTGTCCTGTTCCTGCAGTCTCAAGAAATACAAGATCGTATATGCTGTTTTTCAGAAACCTGGATATGCTTTTGACTGAAGGGCTGATGGAGGAGTTTTCACTGTGGGTGGCAATGGAGCGAAGAAACACATTTCTGTTTCTGGCAGAATTGAATCTGATCCTGTCTCCTAAAAGTGCTCCCCCTGTTTTTTTCCTGGTTGGGTCTACTGAAAGAACAGCAATCTTCAGACCGGGATTGTTCTCCGTCAGATTTCTGATCATTTCGTCCGTGAAGGAAGATTTTCCTGCTCCTCCCGTTCCTGTAATTCCTATCACGGGAGCTGTCCTCTTTCCATGAATCTGGAGAGGTTCAATGATTTCTGATGGAATTTCCCTGTCCAGTTCAATGAAGCTCAGCACTCTGCCTGTCATTGAATCTGAATCCTTTCCCTGCAGTTTTTTTTCAATCACTGAGCAGTCGCTTTTTATGAGCAGATCGTTGATCATTCCCTGCAGTCCAAGGCTTCTTCCGTCATCGGGTGAATAGATCCTGTCAATTCCATAAGTGTGCAGATAGTCAGCTTCAGAGGGAAGAATTGTTCCTCCTCCTCCTCCGAAAATACGGATATGCGGAGAGCCGAATTTTTTCAGAAGATCCTTTATGTAGCTGAAAAACTCGACATGGCCTCCCTGATAGGAAGTAAGAGCAATGCAGTGAACATCCTCCTGAACGGCG
>DAORDI010000151.1:0-12820 GCA_035345895.1 Leptospiraceae bacterium | reverse complement strand
GAAGGATAGTCTAATTATATCACTTTGTAAATCTGGGGTTAGTTAAGCGGTTACGAAAAATCAAAATCCTCTTTCTGAAATAAAACAGAATCTGCGTTTGAAATTTTATAGATACCCTTTTCTGGGGTAAGCAGAATGCTCTCTGAAATTTGTTCTGGAGAAAGATTCAGATTTCTTGACTGAATCTGAATTTTGAAGAATCCTGAGCTGGACGGAGCCTTTATTTTTACTTTGGGTGATGAGGCAGCCAGAGCCAAGAGGAGATAAGTTGTTTTGGCAATACTGCCGCACCCTCGCATTTCTATCCCGTCAGGATTGAGGATACTAGGCTGTTCTATTCTGCAAATGGCTTTGCAGTAAATCAGTAAGAAGAGAATCGGCAGAATCCAAATTTTTTTCATTCCAACATAAAATATCACCTAAAGCCAATTTTTTCAATTCATTTATCGAGAAGATATTCAGTTCCCGTCGGTTTCGTCCTGACGCAAAAAATGCGCGAAAGAGGGTGCTATCGAAACTGAATTTATTGCTCTAACGATCAATTCAGTATTATATATGAACTTCGAACTAGAACCCATAAAACTAGAGTTTCCATTTTTCATCCTCAGAATTTTATTTCCCATAAAATGCAAAAACGTAACAAAAAATTCAGATGTTGACATTTTTCGGACAGGTATCATTATATGATAGATATGAATACTCTAGAAACATTTGATGCTCTGAAAAAAGTAAACTTCACTGAGGAACAGTCCAGGGAGCTTGTAAGGTTTTTCGGAAAAGCTTTAGAGGCAGATCCTGCAAGCAGAAGAGATCTGAGCGAAACTGAACTTCGACTTCAAAAAGAGATTGCAGAAATACGCAAGGAAACTGAAGGTATCCGTTTGGAAATTCAGGATGTCCGATTTGAAATCAAAAACGTCGAAGTGAAGTTTTTAAAGGAAATAGAGCATACGCGTCTTGAAATCAAAAACGTCGAGATGAAGCTTTCAAAAGAAATTGAAGATACACGTCTTGAAATCAAAGAGCTGGATGTTCGGGGAAGAGAAGCGGAAAGCCGGATTATTCAGACAGTGGCATCCTCGAAAGCAGAAATCCTCAAATGGGTGGCAGGGATGCTCATTGCAAATACTGGACTCATTGTGGCATTGAGCAAGCTCATTAAGTGACTGATTTCCATGATTCGCAGATCATTGAGTCATCCAAAATCTGCTCTCGGTAGAATTCTGTCTGTCTGTAAAATGCTTGATCTCAATGCAAGTTTCTTTTTTCTGGAATGTACGGGGTGTAGCGCAGTGGTAGCGCACTTGTCTGGGGGGCAAGTGGTCGCAGGTTCAAATCCTGTCACTCCGACTTATTTTGTCTTGAACTCAAATACTCCGTCCCAGTTTTTCGGGTTATCCTTTTTCAGAACAGCAAGTCTCTCCAGGTAAATCCCGACAATTCTGTCTTCTGCTGTTTCTTTCTGCATCTCAAGAAACATCTTTTCCGATTTTTCAAAATCACCGCTTTTATAATAGTTCAGTGCGGACATCAGTAAGGATTCTGTCTGCCTTTTAGCTTTCTGCAGATTTTCCGGATCACCGCTGTAAAGATCAAAAATGACGCAGGGTCTTTTTCTTCCTTTGACTCTGACTGAATCTATTTCTCTGAAACTGAAATTTTCCATATTTCTGACTGATTTCAGGGTTTCATCAGAAATCAGTGTATTGGTTCCGTATATACCGTTTAATGACTGTATTCTGGAAGCAAGATTGACATTGTCTCCGATTACAGTGTAAGATGCTCTTGAGAGAGAACCAACATTTCCCGCTGCGACAAGACCTGAATTGATCCCAATGCTCATCCTGAGACTGTGATTTCCGAAAAATCTTTCCTCATTCAGTTTTCTGAGCCTGTTCTGAATTTCAACAGCTGAATTTACAGCTCTGTCCGCATCATCTTCTGATGTGAACGGAATGCCGAATACAGCCATTACAGCATCACCTATGAATTTATCCAGAAATGCATTTCGGGAGAGAAGAATATCCACTATTTCCGGAAAGAATTTATTCAGAAGAGTGAACAGCTCCTTCGGTGAAACTGTTTCTGAAAGGGAAGTGAATCCAGCAAGATCACAGAAGAGAACTGATGCTTTTATCTCTTCACCGTCCTGTAAAAGTTTCTTTTCTCGAAGTTTTTCTGCTACTGCAGGCGAAACATATCTGTCCAGAAGACCCGAGATTTCTTCTCTCAGCTTTTTTTCATGCTGTTCATGATCCCTTAATGCTCCTGTAAAGAATCCGATCAGCAGAAGAAATACCGTTTCCAGAAGATGACTGAATAGAACTGTATTTTCTATATGCTGAAAACTGTGGAGGGAAAACATCAGACCTGCGTGCATCAGTCCTGAAATGATCCCGACAGAGGAGCCTGCAATGAGTCCTCCCATAATGGCGGAATAAATCACAGGGATATAGAACAGTCTGGCAGTGACAGAAATCCAGAAATTGGAACCAAACTGAAAAGAAAGCCAGTGGAAAAAAAGTGCAGAAAGTGTAAAAATCAGAGAGACTGCCAGAATCTTTTTAGGCACTGACTTTGTATGTGCCTTTCTGTGGTAATCCCAGGAGTGAGTTTTCATAAATCAGAGACTGCAGTCCGGGATTTCACATGTCAATTAGATTTGATTATTCATAAATAAAAAATCATTAAGGAAGAGCTCCGCCTTTGATCCAGCAGTAGACCAGCTGATTGAAGGATGTATTGGAATTTACCGCCATGGATCCTGTCGTGATTTTCTGATAAAGAAGACTTGTTTCCGGCGTGGAGGAAACTCTTGTCTTCATTCCTGTCAATGTGGAAATATCATATCCTCCGCTGGGAGCACCGCCTGAGTGACAGCTTCTGCAGTTGAAGAAAACTGAATTCGAGGAGAGGGAAGAGTAGGTGACAGTTCCCGTACAGGAAATCGGCGTGCTGGATACAGATTTAGGATTAAGCAAAAGCACGAGGGTCCAGTATCTTTTTTTGATGCCGTCCGCAGATTCAGAACTGCATCCTGAGAGAAACAATGCCGATATAATGAGTAAGATTATTTTTTTCATTACTCCGCTCCTTCATCCGACCAGAACAGTCTGCTGATATTGAACCCTATGTTGAAGTCTCTTTTGTTCCAGTCGTAATCCGCACCACGGAGAAGCTGTGTCTGAGCAAGTGTTCTGTTGTTTGAAATGAATATGGAAAACACGTGTCCGCTCGTTTCGAGATCCAGACCGAGACTTGCAGGAGTAAAGTTTCTTTCCACAGGCTTGTCCGCGATTACATTCGAAAAATAAAATCCGGCCGCATCGGCACTGAAAGACGAAGGCGAAGACTGAAATCTGGAATTGATCTCCTCTGAGGAGGGCTGTTTCGTATTGTATACTGTCAGTCTGTCTGCATCTGAATAATCATCCGGTTTATAATCTCTTTTAGGAAGACCGATCCCTTCAAATGTGAGGTTGATCCTTTTGGTGATTCTGATCCGACCGCCGATTCCAAGCCCGACTCTGTCATTTCCCAGTCCGGATTTTGTGAAATTCCTGTGAACAAACATAGGTGTCAGCTGAAGAGAGAAATAATCATTAAATCTTCTGGAAAAAAGTGCTCCTGCAAGATAACTTTTCTGTTTCCATGTCACATTCTCCGTATAGGTATTGTAGTCTGACTGAATTTTCTGATCGAGAGCAGGGATTCCTGAACTTGGAACAGAGGACGCAGGAATGATCGGGGAATAGCTCACTGATTTTTTCTGTGTTTCCTGTCCGGCTGCAAGATACAGACTGATCGAAATAGGGACAGACTCCGACTGCTCCAGAAGCATTATCTTCGATTTGAGTTCATACGTTCTGTACAGGTTCGTCCTGGAAATTCCCAGGGAAATCCTTTTTGTAATCCCGTAATCCAGAGAGATCTGAGTGTTGGCTCCGGCGCTTAAGCCTCCGAAATCATACAGACTGTTTTTTGCATTTCCGAACCTGTGAAGAACCCTGAATTCCAGCACTTCCGGTTCAAGCTGTTTTGTTGTAGGCAAGTTAATTAAATTATATCCCAAAAAAGGAGATTGATTCTTAGTATCTGCAGTAAGAGAAAAAAAAGCCAGGAATACAGAAATAATGGCCAGCGGAAACTTTTTCAGGAAGAAAAAAGAATCAGGCATTTCACTGCCTGACTCTTTTCTGTATTTTTCAGATTTCATAACCGTTCGGAACAACGCTTCGGCGAGGTACTACGATAATTCCATCTACTATTCTCAGATATTCATCTTCATATTCCTGAAGATTCTGCTTGTTGAGAAGTTTTACATTTTCTCCTATATAGCAGTCCTTATCCAGAATTGTATTTCTTATTTCACAGTTTCTTCCGACCCCGACTGGAATTCCCATTCCTCTCTTGTCGAAAGTTCCGTAAGAGTCCGCTCCCATCACAAGTGAATTTTCAATATTGCATCCTGGGTTTATGACCTGTCTTACACCGATGACTGCTCTTGTAATTGTGGAATCATTGATGATGCAGCCCTCTGAAAGAAGCACATGAGAAAGATTAGACTTATTCACCTTTGTAGGAGGAAGCGATCTTGCTCTTGTATAAAAAGGAGTTTCCTCGATGTAAAGGTTGAATCTGGGGAGATTGTCCGTGAGCATTAAATTTGCATTAAAGAATGATTTAATGGTTCCGATGTCTTCCCAGTATCCGTCATAAGTAAATACCTTGATCTTTTTAGTCTTAAGCGCATCCGGTATGATTTCCTTTCCAAAATCAGTCAGAGTAGGATCTTCCAAAAGTTCATGCAGAACAGATGCCTTGAAGAAATAAATACCCATTGACGCAAGAAATCTTCCGTCAGGAAGTCTGAACGACTCCACATCATGCAGATTCTGAGGTTTCTCGTAAAAGTCTACTGCCCTTCCTGTGCTGTCCTGTCTGATGATTCCAAGACCATGTGCAAGTTCGGGAGGAACCACATTCGCAGCAATCGTCATATCTGTATCTTCTTCTGCCAGATGGATTTCCATGAACTGATTCAGATCCATATTGTACAGCTGATCTCCGGACAATATCATCACATACTCAGGACGGAATCCTTCCAGGTGAGGCATAACTTTCCTTACCGCATCTGCAGTTCCTTCAAACCATTTCACACTTGAGGTAGTCTGCTCTGCCGCAATGATTTCCACGAATCCCTGTTTGTGGACAGACTGAAATCCGTATGTTCTTGAGATATGTCTGTTCAGAGAATACGAATTGAACTGTGTCAGTACATAGATCTGGTCAAACCCTGAATTCAGCGCATTTGAAATTGGAATATCCACCAGTCTGTATTTTCCGCCAAAACCCACAGCCGGTTTTGATCTTTTTTCTGTAAGAGGCAAAAGTCTTGTCCCTTTTCCGCCTCCAAGAATGATAGTAATCACTTTTCTTTTCAGTGTATTTTTATTCATGGCCCCCGCTCCTTCCTAATTAAAAAAATTAAACAATGAATCAAAAAATATCTTTCCGTCGAGGGACTCTGCCCAAGGATCTATGGCTCTTTCAGGATGAGGCATCAGCCCTGCTATCTGAAAGTTATCCGAGCATACTCCCGCAATACCGTTTAATGATCCGTTCGGGTTCTCCCCCGAATAACGGTAGAACACCTGTCTTTTATCTTCTATTTCCTTGAGTGTGTCTGCATCCGCAAAGAAACATCCGTCTCCGTGAGAAATAGGAATCGTCAGCTCTCTCTCTTCCGGTATCCCCCTTGTCAAAGGATTGCTGCCTGAGCCGATTTTAAGTCTGACATCCTTGCATATATGCTGAAGGTTTGCATTTCTCATCAGAGTTCCTGGAAGAAGTTTGGCCTCCGTGAGAATCTGAAATCCGTTGCAGATTCCAAGAACTTTTCCCCCTCCGTCAATATGCTCTTTCAGTGACTTCATTGCATTGGAAAATCTGGCAATTGCTCCCGATCTGAGGTAGTCTCCGTAGGAAAATCCTCCGGGAAGCACGATCAGATCATATTTTCCCTGAATAGAATCTTTATGCCATATATAATCTGTCTTATGATTATAATACGTTTCTAGGACATACGCAATGTCCCTGTCACAGTTGGAGCCTGGAAAAACGATAATTCCTGTCCTGAACATCAGATCTTCTCCAGTTCAACCCTGTAGGATTCAATCACTTCATTTACCAGAAGGCTTCTGCATATCCTGTGAAGTTCCTCTTCTGCCTTTTCCTTTGAATCTGAGCTCAGTCTTACCTCAGCATACTTGCCGATCCGCACATCCGCAACTGTATTTTCACCCATATCATGCAGGGCTTTCATAACCGCATTGCCCTGAGGGTCCAAGACTGATTTTTTTAAAGTAATGCTTACTTTTCCGATAAACATAGTTCAAGCTTCCTTTGCAATTCTTTATATTTAAGATGTAATGTCTGTATAATATCTGCAGGCAGTGCAGGGGGAGGGGGTTCTTTATTCCAGCCTGTCGATTCCAGATAGTTTCTGAGAATCTGTTTGTCATAACTGGGAGGAGAAGTTCCCTTTTTATATGTTTCAAGTGCCCAGTATCTCGATGAATCCGGGGTAAGAAGTTCATCTATAAGAAGAATTTTTTCGCCGTCAAATCCAAATTCAAATTTGGTATCACATAAAATGATTCCGGCAGAAAGCATTTTCTCTGCGGCTTCTGAATAAATCCGGACGGAAACAGATTTCAGATAAGAAAAGATTTCCTTTCCGACCATCGACTCCATTTTCTTTTCCGAGATGTTTTCATCATGTCCTGTATCATTTTTTACTGCAGGAGTGAAAGCGGGTTCAGAAAGTTTTTCTGATTCCTGAATGCCTGAAGGAAGAAGAAGATCTGCGAGTGTTCCCCTCTCTTTATATTCCTTGTACCCTGAACCAGTCAGATATCCCCTTACTACACATTCGAAATCTATCCGTCTGCATTTTTTTACAATGACGGATCTGTCTTTGAACTCTTCTGTTCTGAATTCGGAAGGAAATTTATTCCAGTCTGTCTCCTGAATATGATTGGGAATATCCTTGAAGTATCTGAACCAGAGATTGGATATCCCGTTCAGCACCTTTCCTTTTTCCGGAATAGCTTCCGTAAATACACAGTCAAATGCAGAGACCCTGTCGGAGGAACTTAAAAGGAAATTCTCTCCCAGGTCATAAACATCCCTTACCTTGCCTTTGTAGAATGGCTTCATCAGAATTCCAGTTTGGTCCAGTTCTTTTCTCTGACCTGATTTTTTACATTTTCCAGCAGATCTACTGTAATTGCCTGATTGAGTCTGTTCAGGTCTTCATCCTTGGCACTGACTACAATTTCATCAATGACATAGTCCACAATTTTCTCGACAGCAGCCTTGCCGGACGGCGTCGATGCCAGATTTCCGGAAGCTTTGGCGATTACCGTAAGAATTCCAGTCACCGCTTCCTTGGCAAATTTTTCCTTGAAGTCGCCCTTGCCGAGAATTGTGCTGACGATCTCTGAAATAAGAACTCCTATCCTTTCTGCAGATTCCCTGTCGGAAAGCCTGCTGATTACATAATGTTTGATCTCATCCCGATGCATATCCACTGCCTTGGTGAATGCATCCATGGAAGAACCTGACTTGATTTCCTTCTGTGTATCGGAAAGAATCTGAACGGTGACCATATCGGAAAGCTCTTCCTTGATGATTGCAGAATAATATCTGATCGATCTTGTAATGAAATCATTCCCGACTGTAGTATATTCGCTTTCCTGAAGAAGGAGATACATTGTATAGATCCTGAAGAGTCGGAAAAATCTGAACTCGGCCAGAGGAATCAGTCCGAGCACATCATACCAGTGGTAAAGAGGATACATAAACCATCCGGCATATGTTTTTCTCCGAATGGCAAGAATCCATTTTATAATGAATTCCAGAAGGAAAAAAATGAAAAAAGGTGCATCCAGCTTGAAGAAATCATAAACCTGTTTTCCGTTTTTTCCCATCACAGGAAAATAATTCAGTTCAAATTTGAGTCTGAATTCTCTGTTGAAATAATCTATCTTCTGCTGAGTCGGCTGAGATTCATTTCTCCAGAACCATGCAAAAGCAACTGCTGAAGTGGGGACTGACTTTCTTGTGTACCCTTCATTGGAGAGCAGTGCCCTGTATTTCATATCTTCCACATGAGTTGCATTCTTCTTGAAATTGTCCTTTATCCTGTCCTTGATTTCCTGAAGAAGAAAGGTCTGGCCGGATTTCTGAAAGGGATCATCTTCTATGATGATCACCATAAGCTGATCCATTTTTTTATAAATGCTTTCTATCTCTGCAGTTCTTCCTGCTTCGTCAGACCTTCTGATCAGTCTGTTCAGTTCATCCAGATCTTTTTCCAGAATGTCAAAATCATTTGCTTCCAGTATGCTTTTTGTCTCTTCCAGAGCCTTGAAAAAACTCTGAGATATGTCGGCATAAATCAGCATCTCGTCTCTGCCCTGCTGAGTCTTCAGTTTCTCCACTTCCTTGAGGAACGGATCGAATTTTTCAATATTCTTTTCCTTTCTGACGGAAGTCATATTTTTCTCTAGTTTTTCTATTTTGGAAGATACTGAGCTTTTGATGGAGTTGTTTTTAAAGTCAGTTTCTATTTTCACAATTTCGTCCACAAGGTCTACATAGTTCTGAGTCAGTCTGTGCGGTTCGACTCCGTGAACCCAGTCGTAGGATTTTGTTATCTCTCTTTTATACTTGAAATAATAAGGTCTCAGATACATATAAGTCAGATCAAAAACGATCAGTGCCAGGTTGGCCAGCACAACAAGGATCATAAACAGATCCCAGAAAAGTCTGAAACTTAAGCCTTTTTCCTTGATAACTTTGAAATTAAGCACAATGAACTCCTACGTCTACAGTCCCAAAGCATTCTATTTTGTCATTCTTAGTTTTTCTGCAAAAAGTAAAAATTGTATTGACCTGTTTTGATCTGCATTTATCCTGTTGCTGGAATTTTCCAATGTCAGAATCAGAGACTCTTACAAACAGAATCAAAGGCATCATACAGAATAAGGATAAGATTTCTGTCAAGTCTTCCAGAATTAATTCGGATCTGGAAAAATATGTCCATTTTATATTATCGGAAACCCTTAATAAATTCGGTCAGATCCGTTATCTGGATATGCTCTACACTATTCTGAAAGAGCTTGCGATCAACGGTATCAAGGCAAATCAGAAAAGAATTTTTTTTGAAGAGAATGGACTCAATATTATGGATGAGACTCAGTACGCGGAGGGTCTTGTCAAATTCAAAGCCAGCTTTTCGGATGAGATGGCTGAAGAGTACGGAGAAAAATGCAGGAAGAGGGGTGTGTTCTGTCAGCTCGACTTCTTTTTTACCGAGCATGGGATGTATATTGAATGTGTAAACAATACTCCCATCCTTCCCGCAGAAGAAAAAAGACTCCGCGAAAAAATGAAAAAGTCAATGGCTTATGACAGTATTGCAGAATTTTATATGGACAATATGGACAATACCGAGGGCGCGGGTCTCGGAATTGCTATGACAATGATCCTTCTGAAAAACGAGGGAATCGATCCAAATCTGTTCAGAATCGTAACTAAACCTGATAAAACCCTTGCAAGAATCGAGGTACCCTTCACTTCTGACTATGTAACATTCAGAGATAAAGGAAAAAAGGCTTAGATGGAAATCAAGGGCAAAACTGTAGTCATCACTGGTTCCGGAAGCGGACTTGGAAAAGCAATGGCATTGGGTTTCGCAAAAAAAGGCGCCAATATAGTTGTGACTGATATAAATGAAGCAGCAATTGATTCTGTGAGAAAAGAAGCAGAGTCTTTCGGTGTAAAAACTATCGGTGTACAGGCAAATGTGTCAAAAGAGGAAGATTCCATCCGCCTGATGGAAGAAGCAGTAAAACAATTGGGATCTTTGGACGTAGCAATTCTGAATGCAGGAATACTCAGAGACGGACTTCTTGTCAGAGTTGACAAAGAAACGGGAAAAGTCAAAGGCAAAATGGGACTTGATCAATGGCAGTCGGTCATTGATGTAAACCTGACAGGAGTGTTCCTTACTGCCAGAGAGGCAGCTGTTCAGATGATCAACTCTGGAAAGGGCGGTGTCATTATTCCTATTTCATCGGTTGCAATGCACGGGAATGCCGGTCAGTCCAATTATTCTGCTGCAAAGGCAGGAGTTGCCTCCATGACAAAACTTTGGGCACAGGAACTGAAGAATTATAAAATCAGAGTTGCCGGAATTGCTCCAGGTTTCATTGCCACAGAAATGGTTCTGAAGGATATGAAACAGGAAGCTCTCGAAAAATGGAAATCACTGATCCCGATAGGCAGACTTGGTGAACCCTCTGAAATATCAGCCTCTGCAGAATTCATTGTGGAAAATGATCTGGTCAACGGAGTGATTCTTGAGATTTCCGGGGGAATCAAAATCTGATGTCCAAACCGAAATCCGATTTATCCAAAAAAAATCTGGAGACAGCAATTGGAATTATGGATGGGTTCTCCCATCCTGTCCGTCTCACAATCATTTCTGCATTGTACAAGGAAGAGCATACTGTTACTGAGCTCTCTGAGCTTTCCAACGTCAGTCAGTCGGTTGCATCTCAGCATTTGGCAAAATTGAGACAATTGGGCATTCTGGATTCCAGGAAAGAACTCAACAGAGTTTACTATTATATCAAGGATGCAAAAGCAAAAGAACTTTATAAAGCAGTACTGAAACTGTTCGGCTGACCTTTCTGCAAGACATTCTAATAACTCCGTAAAACTTTTTTTGACCCAATGAAATCAATACTGAGTATTGCTCTCTTAGGAGATTTTATGAAAAAAGTTATTTATCCAGAAGCTGTATTTCTTTTTTTTGTTCCGGTTTGTCCGCAGAGTTATGCTCTTTTTTGGGATCATTCACTCGAGAAGCCAAGTCGAGTGATTTTTCCTGGGATGTCCGTATGACGGAACTGCATCAGATGAGTATGGTGATGCAAAAGTCTCAGGGAATGCTACAATAATAAGGGTGCCAGTTTGCAAAATCGTATACAACTGGATCAGTGCAGGAAATACTTTTTATTATGCAGGGAAGCGAACGATGACGGCATTTCCGGGAGATGGGGGTTCGGCAAAGGAAATTATAACGGAGGGAATTTCACTGCTCAAGTGATTGACTGCAAATAAAAGCGTCTTCACTGTCCTGCTTCGTACTCAGTAACTGCACGAAGCAGGACAAGCTGTTTTTTAATTCCTAGTGACTGCTGCTGGAACAATATTTGTGACAGTGAAAGAACCCGAGATATCTCCCGATGTTCTGGTCAGTTTCACATAAGTGTAAAAATTGTAACCTTCAGTAATTCTATATACTCTGTAGTTTCCAGCCAAATCGACTACTTCTACCCATGCAGCTTTCCATGTTCCGCCTTCTTCATTGTTTGCGGTGAGGAAACTTGTGGAACCTTCGTATTTTCCTGTAGTACTGTTCAGAGTCAGTGAAATTGATTTTGACACTCCCAGTGAATCATCCAGAAGCTTCAGAGGACTGTAGAGTACAACCTTTACTGATTTAACCCCAGATGCAACCGTACTGCTCAATGTGGTCGTCGCCGTAGAGGTGGATGTTCCAGTCGATGCAGAAGTGGATGCGGCATTCTGATCGCCACTTGTGGTTTCGGTGGAAATATCAGAAACATCTGCTGAGACAGTGAAAGTCTGGTCAAAATTGACATCTGTCTTGTCTATTGTAATCGACTTCAGTTCAGGAGGATAGAAATCAGCAGTTTGTGTAGTTGAGGCACTGTAAAGGGTGAAATTTTTGTTCAAATCGGTGCTGCTGTAGTATTTCCCGTTTCCTGCTTTATCATTGATCCACATACCTCCCAGTTTCCAAACGCCATCAGTCGGACCAGTACCTTCCGAATAGGAACGTATCATTGCAGATCCGGAGTAGGTGCCGTTGGTATTGGTTCCGGACGTTCTGTCCAGACGGATATATAGTGCATTTCCAAGATAGTTGCTGCTGGAATTCCACCAGGAATAACTCTGAAGTCTTGCATCAATGTAGCTTACACCGCTTGCATTTCCTGTTCCGCCTGCATCTGTAGCGGTTACCGTCACGGTAATCTTGGTTTCTTTCGGTGAAGCAGTTGATGTTGTTATGTCGATTGTTGCTGGATTTGTAACCGGTGTCGGTGAGGCAGTGGTTATTTCCGATATAATAGTCAATGTTCCTACATTGAGTACAGGTGCTTCTGTGTCAGGTTTGGATCCGCTTACAGTGACTTCAGGAGCAGGGATCTTCGTGTCAATTTTCTGACCGCAGCCGTTGATGGAGTAATTTGTTTCACTCTTGCTCTTGTCTACAATGTAATCTCTTTCATTGCCTGCATTGTCTCTTGCAGAAATCAGACCTACTTTCCATACACCGTTTTCCACGAAATCCGTCAGAGTCGCATCCCCTTCATACAGTCCGGAAGTGCTGTTCAGAGTCAGAGTGGCGTATGCACTGTACCCTCCGCCGGAAAGACGTTTTGGGCTGAAGAGTTTTGCAGTAACTTTCTTGATTCCGGTTGCTTTTTTGGCAGAATCAGTTCCTTCATCACCTTCAGCAAGCTTGGCTTTGATTTTGACCTTTCCTGATCCTGAACTGAGATCCAGTGTCTTCGAATCCACATCCACACTGATCAGTTCCGGAGGTGCAGTGTCCCCTTTCGGATTGTATCCGCAGACATAAGTGATTGCTTTGGAAGGCTGCGTCATACTGTTTGTAATTTTCAGAATGACGACTTTTACTGAACCGTCTGCGTAT
>DAORDI010000150.1:0-12828 GCA_035345895.1 Leptospiraceae bacterium | reverse complement strand
TTAAAATAATACGGATCTTTTCCTGATGCATTTAACGCCACAACAAAATCCGGACTAAATACTTCAAAGGTGTCCATAATAGGAACGACGGCAGATCTGTCTACTCCTGGGTCCAGCTGATTCTTAATTTCCATTTTCTCAAATAAAACAGGATTTGCAATAGAACCTCTGATTGCTTCAGATAATTTTCCAGATCGAAAATATTTGTAAGTGATGTTACTGACTTCTAAAGTCATAGTTGAATATGGAATTGAAAGATCTTTTATCAAAACACCTTCCAGATTATTATCCAGTACTCTGATGAATCTATCTATATCCAGTTTGGATGTGCTTTTTGCCCCAAGAACTCCGCCTCCAAGAGCACACCAAGGACAAATAAGATACCCGATTGTTCCAAAAACAATTGCGTTTCCCATAGCCTCTTCCTTGGTTGCATTTGTATAATCATTAATGAATCTGCGTATGAGCTTTAGTGACTTTTCACCTGATCCTTCCTTTGCATAGATTCCTCCTATAATACTTCCCATTGAAGTTCCAAAAATACATGCAGGTCTTATTTTTAAAAAGTCAAAGGCATATAGTGCGCCTGAATGGATCAGACCTTCAGCACCTCCGATGCTGAATGCAGCGCAAACCTTATTTTCACTAGAAATTTCATTAATTTTTAATTCTTCCTTTACCGGAATCCGTTTTGTCAATAATTCTGATTTAATCAGCTTATTTAATTGTAAGGAAGTATTGTTTGAATATTCTTTATGCTCAGAAATCTGAATAGCAGTTCTGCCTTCATTATCTTTGGCAAGTCTGAAAGTAAAAAATAAATCTGAATTCTGATCTGGACTGAAATGAACAGCTCCATAATTTGAGTCCAGAAGCCGTAGTCTGTATCTGCTGTTTGTATTTTCATCGGAAGGAAGCTCATTTATATTTTTCAGTTTCCTGAAAATAGTGATGTCATTCTGTGTTTCTGCCCATAGAGCTGAAATATTCTGTTCATCAAAATAAAAACCGTTCAGACTTGCCGCTTTTTTCTCTATAAGATACACTCCCTTAGTGTCAATAATGGACTTTTGAACAGACAAGATGTATTCAGAGAAAGCTTTTTCCCGGCGGGCTTGAAGAATTGAATTCAGAGTATTTCCTTCATTATCTTTTACAGTCCAGTCAGCTTTGTAATCTATGAGAATTTTAAATGTTTCCAGATCACCATATTTTGCTGCTTCCAGAATTGCGGAAGAACCGGTAAATGAAGATTTATAATTTACATCGAGTCCATAAAAAAGGAGGTATTTCAATATCTTCTTAGAATCTCTGATTTTATGGTTCTTTAATAGAAATACCGCCAATGTGTTTCCGTCTTTTGCTTCTGTATTTAAATTACAGGAATTTCTTATAGAATTTTTTACATTAAAGAAATTTAGTGATCTTACTGCATTTAAAAATTTTTCCTGACCACAGGTGTCAGATGCTTCTGGAACAGATTCATTTGTCACTTGAAAGGTAATGCTGACCTTTCCTGAATTATTTTTTATATCAAAATCATTCATTCTGCATTCAATGAATCCTGACTGGTGAGACTGAAAATTTCCCATACTGAAATACTTTGATTGTTCATTGGATACAAGTCTGCAGATTAGCTGACCGTGTGCAAAATCAGTAGAGATTCGATAATCTCCCCAATCGGATGGATTCTCCGACAATCCTGCTGGACTGAACATTTTCCTGCTGTTTGTCATAGACCATTCACCAGAAGCTTTCAGAATAAATTTGGACTTTCTTTCTATATAAACACCGACACTCTGCCATTCTTCATTTCCTAAAACTTCAGAGCTGTATTCCTGAACATTTGAAATTCTTTCTGAAGTTTGATTATCGGATATATCGCCTGAATCTGCCCACAAATAAATGGACAACAGGAAAGTGAGCAGGATATGTTTGAGTTTACTACTGCACATCACCGTTTTCTTGAAAGAAAAAATAGTGATTTCCCGCATAATGAACACAGTATGCGTTTTGATCTGAAATCCTGCAAGGAAAAAGTCTAAGCATCAAATATTTTTATCAGAGCTTGCGTAAGAGCCTGTTCTGAAACGCCCAGCACTGAAATCCTGTAAAAAGCTTGAATAAATAACAGCATATTAAAAAAAGAACTAAGGCCATGCTGTTCAATTCAGTCATATTTCTAGTCTTTTTTCTGATCGTGTATTCTGTTTTTCATCTTCAGCCCGAGAAATACAGGAAATATACTCTTCTGCTCTCTTCTATGGTGTTTTACGGAGCCTGGGACTATCTGAATTTTGAAAGCCCTTTTCCTCGTTTTCTGTTCCATTTTTTTACTGTAATTGCAGTGAATTATATTTTCATCGCTGGAATGCAGAGCACTGAGTCTGCTGGAAAAAGAAAACTTTTCCTTGTCACCGCCCTCGTTCTGAACATTCTGAATCTGGCTTTTTTCAAATACTTTTATTTTATCATTGATGCCGCTGGAATTCTGGCAGGACATCCTGAATGGGTAGCTCAGGCAAAGACTGAGTTCAAGATCATCCTGCCGATAGCCATCAGTTTTTATACTTTCCAGACAATTGCATTTCTTGTGGACAAGTACAGGGGCGAAATCCCTGAAAAGACAACGTTCACCGATTTTGCACTTTTTATTTTCTTTTTTCCGCAGCAGCTTGCCGGTCCTATACTCCGTGCGAAGGAGTTCCTTCCTTATCTTTCCAAACCGCTTCCTGTGGATTCTGAGATGATCCGTATGGGACTTATATTCATAGGTACCGGACTTATCAAAAAAGCGGTGATTGCAGACTCAATGGCGGAATTTGTGAATCCTGTGTTTGCAAACCCCTCCGCAGCATCTTCCCCTGAGATACTGATGGCTTCCGTCGGATTTCTGTTTCAGATCTGGGGAGACTTTGCAGGGTACAGCGATATGGCAATAGGATGCGGAAGGCTTCTGGGCTTTGTGCTTCCTCGAAATTTTATTGCTCCCTTTCTCGCGTCCAGATTCAGCGAGATGTGGCTCAGATGGCATATCACTCTTTCCAGTTTTCTTCGGGATTATCTGTATTTTCCAATGGGAGGAAGCAGGGTTTCCAGTGTTCGAGCCTCAGTGAACGTTATGCTGACTATGACGTTGGCCGGACTCTGGCATGGTGCTAACTGGAACTTTGTTCTCTGGGGATTTGTGATTGGTCTTTCTCTCGTGATTGAGACGAATATCCTGGACAGGTTTTATTTCTGGAGGGAAAGCAAGACTGGAACAGCAGTGACTGTCAGATGGTTTTTGGTATTCTGCTTCTGGACTTTCATTGCAGTCATATTCAGGGTCAATCAAGTTTCGGATCTGGCTGTACTTGCAAAAGGACTTTTTGCAGTAAAACCTGCGATGGGAAAAATACGGCCTGATCAGTTTGCATCTCTCTGTCTGCTTACTGCCCTGCTCCATTATGCCGAGCTGAAGATTGAAATTCTGAACAGAAGGATATTTCACTCAAAGATTTTCTTTGCCGCCGCTGCCGCCGTTCTGATGTTTGTTTTAGCGGATCTGTCCAATAAGCAGGTTCAGTTTATTTATTTCCAGTTCTGATATGAATAGATTATTTCCATTACTGCTTTTTTTCTCTCTTTTCCTTCTGGACAAGGTATTTCTGATTCCGCCTGTCAAGGAAAAATTCGTAAAGAACAGACTTTCTGTATATGAAGGACTTTTTACTTTTCAGGACAAGGTGTACAAAGAACATCTGAATCACTGGAGAGATATTTTCGGTTCCGATCAGGTGACCGTAAAAAAGCAGATGGTATTCTTCGGTTCTTCCAGAAGTGCGGAATTTGCTGATCTGAAGGATGCAGATTTTCTGAACAATCCATACTGGAATCAGGTCAATCCAATTCCTCCCGTGACATCGATGACAGTCAGAGCAGGAAATTTCACTCATGTATATCTCTTATATAGAAATTTCATTAAGAATTACGGAACCGAATCTGTCCTGGTTTTGGAACTGAATTCAGTTTCATTCAGTATGGGTTCTGTTTTCCGTGACAAAAAAGAAACTCAGGAAATCCCTCCCAATATGTTCAGGGATCTTTTTCCAAGTCTTTCCAACAAGGAAAGAAATGAGTACTTAAGCTCTCAGTTTTTTGTTCTGAACAGACTGAATCTGAATTTTACAGGAAAGGAAAATCAGGATGTTACGAAGGTGATGGATTCTCTCCTGATTCTCAAAAAGGCACTGGAGAAAAAGCCTGAACTGAAGAACGGTTTTCAGTTTGTCGGTTTTGAAGAGGGGACAGAAAACAAAGAACAGAATGCTTCTCTCGAAAAACTGAATGAATGGGTTCTGAATTCATTCTGCAGAAACTTTAAACCGAATAAGACCGAACTGAGATTTCTAGAGGATGCAGTGAAGCTCGCAAAAGAGAAAAAAATCAGACTGATCCTTTACAGACCCAGAGTTCATAAAATGCTCAGAGAAACTTCAGCATCTCTTCTGAAGTCTGAAAATGAATGGCTTCAATATGTGACCGAACTCTCAAGGAAATATGAGGTTCCTTTTATTGATCTCGAGAAGAATGAATACATGAAATGCAGATACTTTGTCGATACAAGTCATATGTCGAAAAGCTGTTTTCCTGAACTGATCCAGGTTCTTAAGGATAAATCAGGTTATTCTTCAGAAGATATTCGCTGAGGTTTAAGAATGCCTTTCCTTTGGTGTGATGCTCATTGCAGATGATGCCTGAATTCCTGCAGGGACCCAGTTCCCTGTAAGGAGGGCTTACTGTAAAGTACAGTGCATTGTTTTTGTCTACAGTGTCCATCACCAGGATTTCTTTTTCCGCCCATCCG
This sequence comes from Leptospiraceae bacterium, assembly GCA_035345895.1. Lineage (GTDB taxonomy): Bacteria > Spirochaetota > Leptospiria > Leptospirales > Leptospiraceae > DAORDI01. The sequence goes on along the minus strand of DAORDI010000150.1, from coordinate 7,979 downwards.
AATATGTTTCCGAATGAGATGTATGCAAACCCGTCTGATTTCAGCATATTCTTTCCGAAGGCTGCAAATCTGAATTCGTGGCCGATCATGCCTAGAACTGTAGGAAGTATGTCAATCTGCGAAGAGATTCTGCTTCTCGTCTCAGGTCTGAATCTTGAAGGAGAGTAGATCAGAAAAGGAATATTCCTGTCCTGAAAATAGTTGAGCCCTCTGTGACTGGTATGATCTGAAACAAAAATAAATACAGTATCATTAAAGTTCGGCATTTTCTCGAACTCATCCATCATTTTCCCGATGGAAAAATCTGCATAGTGCATTGAATTGATGAACATATTTTCTTCTGAATCAGGGGAAACAACCTCAAAGGATCTGTCCGGGATCTGAAACGGATGATGCGTGGAAAGAGAGAGGCAGGTCAGGAATCTGGGCGAGGAGTCAGTATCGTTCCTCCAGTCATCAAGTACCTGATTATATACATCCAGATCATTGAAGCCCCAGACTCCCTTTTTATATTTTCCTGATTTTTCAAAAAACTGAGAGTCCTTGATGTTCAGAAATCCCCAGTTCTGTATGATGGGAGTGAGATTTTCGAATGCAGTTTCTCCTCCGTAATAAAATGCAGTCCTGTATCCGGCGGATGAGAGAAGCCTGCCGAGGCCTGAAACCCTGTTTAGAGAATGTTTAGTGTGCACCATACTGATTCCCGGTCTGTCAGGAATGCCGCTGAGAATTGATACGAGTCCGTTGGATGTTCTGCCCCCGTTTGCAAAGAACCTGGGAAAATACAGTCCTTTCCTGCGAAGTCTGTTGAAGTTGGGAGTGATTTCCTTTCCGTTTACAAATGCACTCATTCCTTCGTCCACGTATTTTGTAGGCCAGCTTTCCAGTATGAAAAGAACAATATTCGGTTTTCCGTCTGTACTGACGGGAACAGTTTTTCTCAGAATAGGGTAGGGGCCGTCAATAAACTCAGCTCCATTGTAGGAGATCAGCGATCTGACAAGCGGAATGGATTCAGTCAGTTTCATTGTCTGAATGGATGGAAATTTTTCTGTTCTGAAATCCTGAACTGTAGTGAATATGCCGTTCAGCACAAACTGATTCAGAAGGGGATTGTTTGTGACAATTGCGTTTCCCGGACTTAAGAGACTCGGCTGAATTCCTCCTCGAATCAGTACAATCAGAACGGAAGCCCAGACTGCTCTTCTAATCAATTTTTTCCGGAATGAATCTTCTTTCCTGTCGAAATCAAATCTTCCTAAAATTTTGATTCCGATCAGCAGAAAGGAAATCAGAAAAACAGCCGATACTGCCATTTCAGCAAGCTGATTTTTAAATACTGAAACGAGCAGCACTGTAAAGTCTTTTCCGAAGAATACAAAGCCTTCATATCCTAAATGCTTATTTGCATTTTGAAAATAGAAATAATCACCTGTAAGGTGAGCAATACAGTAGGCAATGACTGCCAAAGGAAGAAATTTCACGAAATTGGAAAAAATCCTGTTTTTGAGAAGAGGAAATATCAGACTGAAAATGAGACTCGGAAAAAGAACGAGTCCAATCACGGAAAAATCAAATCTCGTGCCATTTAATAAAACAGAAAAGATTTCGGCAGAGGAAGAATTTTTAATTTGGTCCCAATAATGAAAGAAAAAAATCAGTCTAAAAATGAGAAAAATCCAAAAACCTGCCGTCAGATATAGTAGGAAGATTTTTTCCATGAGCTATGCTCTTTCGACGAGGAAGGCTGGCAACTTTTTTTACAGGAGTGACGAATATGGTCGTTGCGGAAGAAAAAACTTTCAATACATCGGATCTTTATGAAAATATGATCCAGCAGAAGATTGAAAATATGGACACAGTAGAGAAAATTCAGCTGAAAGGAATACTGAGCAGACTGATAGATTCTATATTCGAGAAGAAGGAAGCACAAAAGAACAACAAATAAAAATTATATCCCGGGGGAGATTCCCCCGGTTGACTCCTTCCTCAAATATTGACTTTACTTTCCCGCAAAAAATCTCAGTCTGGTTCTGTTGGATAAACTTAAGACGAAGCTGGGCCTTTTCAGGCTTTCTCTGATAGACAGATACATATTCTCTGAATTTGTCAGAGTATTTCTGGGTACTGTCGTGCTCTTGACTGGAATCCTTCTGATTTCACAGATTACTGACAATCTGAAGGGATTTCTGTCCACCAAACAGCCTCAGTACCATATCGGACTCTATATTCTGTTCTCTCTCCCTAAAATGATGATTGTAGTCATCCCTCCCTCATTGATGTTCTCTGTCTGTTTTGTTATCGGCCAGTTCAACAGCAATAAGGAACTGGTTTCAATAATGGCGGCCGGGGTTTCCTTCTACAAGGCGGTTCGGACCATTTTTGTATTTGGTTCAGTTCTGACAGTATTTGTTCTGTTTTTCAGTGAAATGGTTGTTCGACCTGCGAACAGTCTGGCAGCATTTGAATTTTCCATGATAGAGAAGGGAATCGGAACCAAAAAGGACTTAGTCTATCAGCTCCATATCAAGGGAAGTCAAGGTTTTTATTATCTGTATTGGTATGATCATGAAAAGCAGAAGGTATCCGGAGGATTCAACTATCTGAAGCTGAAAGAGGATGCCAAGCCTGAATTTGTAATTTCTGCCCAGAGCGCTCAGTACCTGAAGGACGAAAAGGTCTGGAAATTGGACAAGGTGGAGGAGATCGGTTTTACTGAAAATCTGACAGTCAAGTCCTACAAAAAATCGCATGAAAAAAAGGAAGCATTTCCTGAAGACCCTTCCTATTTTGCAAAACCGATGAAATCGGTGGAGGAAATGAACTTCCTTGAGCTTGGCAGAGAGATTGTAATGAGACAGTCCAAGGGAATGCCTTACGGTGAACTGGAAGTGGAAAGAAATGTGATTCTGGCAAATCCTCTGATGTGTCTTCTGGTTGTTTTCATTGGTGCAGTGATCGGTGCAATGACTCCCAAGGGCGGGGCAATTGTCTCTCTGACTTATACAATTCTGTTTGTGCTTGTCTACTATGTATTTTTCTCTGTCGGAAAATCTCTGGGTGAAAACGGAGGGCTTCATCCTGTAATCGCAGTCTGGCTCACTCCATCGTTCTTCCTCTCCATGTGTTTTTATCTGTATAAGAAATTCAATATGTAAATTTTATTCATACCTGAACTGCTGGAATAAGACAGAACAAGTGCACAGAATCCTGTTCTGCCCGTATGAAGATGCTGTTGAAGTTCCTGACAGGCCAGTGCAAATTAGACAGAATGATGAAGAAGGGAGATTCAAAATGAGTCCAACAATGATCATTATTGTAGCTGTAGGCATAGCCTGCTGGGCTTATGTAATTTTTTCTGTCGGACTTCGGTTAATAGCGAACAGTACATCACAGAAATTAAAAAAAACAATCGAAGAAGCTTTGAAGAATAAGTAGGGATGCTTTGGAATTTTTAGATAACTTACTGCTGCTTTTAGGATTTATTGCTATCGGTCTTCTGGTAGCCTTAGCTACAACATACGAGTTATTTAAGCCCTAAGTGGATTTGATTTTGACAGTAATTTCAGTTGCAGGATTTCTGCTCTCAGTTCGAGAGTTTTTTAAAAATCGAAGATAAGTTTTGATCGATATGAATTAGATACTGTCAGGCCCGACATTACTGTTGTTTTGAATGAGAACAAGGGGATTATTGATCCAGTTTCAATTTCCATCCAAGTCTGGAAAAATCGAAAAACGGAATGGAAAAAAGAGATTGATGCAGAATTATTCAGTGAGGTTTTGGTCGGTTTCTCTTTGAAAGTCAGTGAGTTTTTTGAGCAGAAACAAAAAGCCCGCTTGTCGGCGGGCTAAAAATTGGAAGATCAGCCTTTAAGTCTGATTTTTCCGATGTCCTGGATGGAACGAAAGATCAGTTTATTCTTTGGCCTGTCTGGATCAAATACTAAAATGACTACTTTGTTGTAGAACAGGAAATCAGGTCTGTAAAGAGAGAAATGGTGAGTTGTAACAGTAGTCAGATACTTGTTGTACTGGATAGTATAAGTATGCTTTTCAGCTTCCTTATTCATATCTCTGGCAATCTCTGCATTATCTACTTTGAGGTTTGTGACAACATACTTGTCTCTTTCAGGATTGTTGTAACCGAATACTTTTACTTTTAAAGCTTTCTCTGGGTTTCTTGTGAGATAATAGAGATAATCTTCAAAAGTAGGCTCAGATTCGTGGAAAGCTACACTTCTTTCATCCAGCAATGCTGCATTTTTATCGGAAGCCATCTGGTTCAGAGCTGCATCACTGATAAATTTCGCATCTTTCAGCTGGTCGCCTTCAGCACCTACTAAAGTGTGAAATCTGATCAGTTTCACATTTTTTTTAGGATCAGTTTTTCTCCACTTGGATGGGTAATGAACCGGAGCAGTTGTTTCATGAAGACCAAGTACAAAAACTGCATATTCTTTGTCTTTTTTGTCTTTTCCTTCTAAAACATCCTTATTGTAAAGTGAGAACTGTACATCCAGCATTTCCCCGCGACCGCTTGCCGCCACTTTGCGGAAATAACTGATGCCTTTGATCTCAAGGTTTGGGTCCGCTATTGGAATTGTCTGATATTCTTTTAGTTCCGCAGCTTTGTCTTTTCTTCTGGCTTTCCTCGCTTCTCCTGCTTTTTCTGGATCTACTGCTTTAGCAGGAGCAGAAGTGTTTGAGGCAGCGCTGGTTGGAGCAGGTGTTGTACTGCCTGGAGCGGCTTCAGAGGCCAGCTCTAAAGCAAAAAACAGTATGAGTAGCGAAATAGTAATTCTGAAAGTGCTGTTCATCTAGATCGTCCGTATCTTTTTCTTAATTTGTATTATCGTAAAAAGCTCAAGTGCAAATTAGACCTCAAACTGGGAAAAATTCAAGTTCAATTGAAAATTTCACTGCCTGAAGTTTACCAGGAACTTTATTCCTCTTACAATGTTTCAGGATTCAAATCTTTTTCAACCTATTTTTTTCGTCTACATGTACTACAATAGGAGAAAAGTTTTTGGGGTATTCTTTTTCGTCTATAAGACCATAGGCAATGATGATAATGATGTCGCCGGTATGTCCGAGTCTTGCTGCCGCTCCGTTCATGCAGATTGTGCCTGAACCTCTTTCCCCTTCAATCAGATATGTTTCCAGGCGTGCCCCATTGTTCACATTGACCACGCTGACTTTCTGGTAGGGAAGCATCTGAGCCGCTTCAAGGAGTTCGACATCTACGGTCAGACTTCCAATGTAGTTCAGATTTGCTTCCGTCACGGTAGCCCTGTGGATTTTGCTTTTGCAGACGTTGATTAGCATAGTTGCCGCCTCAGAGTTTTTTTCAGTCCTCGAATAGGACTTTAAAAATTTTGCCGGAATAAGTTAAAAGATTTTTTTGTTTGTAATATCTTATTTTTGTATTTACCCTGTCCACGCTGAACGGAATTTCCGAGTAAACCGGCGTGATTACATAGTTTTCATACAAATTTGGATAAAATCTGTTTTCGTCGAGTACCCTGCCCGGAAATGCCTTCAGCACCTTGTTGATGATTCTTTTTTCTTCCCTGAGAAGAAAATTCTCCACTTTTGCAGGACCTGATTTGAAGTGAAATCCCCCAGCCTTTACATCGCGGAGCACCAATTCTACCAGAATTTCCTTTTTTTCTGTCATTGAGGCAATGCATTCGCTGAAATGAAACGCTTCAGGACTCGTTTCCCTGTGCAGGAATCTTTCTCCTGTCACAGTCACTGCATGTCTCTGAAAAAATACACCGTCCAGATAATAAATCAGTTTACATAGGTCGACCCGGCCCCGTCCATTTGGAGACTCACCTAAAATATAGGAAATGACTTGTCTTAATTTTTCCATGCCTTCTTTCTGCCAGTGTGAAATTCTATTTTCTTCAGCAGCCCATTCCCTATAAGAAATATATCGAAACTCAGAAAAGATTTCGAGAGAAAAGAAAGGAAAACATTCTTTTCCTGGAGCATTTTCCCGTAATCACGGCAGGAATCAACTCTAAAAAAGAGAATCTTCTGGTTTCTGCATCCGTTCTGAAGGAAAAAGAAATTGAGTATCAGGAGATTCAGAGAGGAGGAGATTTTACTGCTCACGAACCGGGTCAGCTGGTCATTTATGCTCATATTGATCTGAAAAAGAGAAACTGGGGCATAGATTTTTTTCTGAAAAGTTTTCAGGATGCAATTTCGGATGCAGTCGGATCTGTTTCCGGAATTTCTCTTTTCTGCGACCCGAAGCGTCCCGGTCTGTATTTAAGTAAAAATCCAGATAAAAAAATTGTTTCCATCGGGGTGTACTTCAAGTCTTTTTTTACAAGTTTTGGAGCCGCTGTAAATCTGAACAATTCTCTGGAAGTTTTCCGCAATATCAATCCGTGCGGAATTTCTGCGGAGAATATGAGTTCTGTTTCCGCTGAAGCGGGGGAAAAACAGGATATCAGACAGACTGCACTGGCGGTCAGGGAAAGGCTTCTCGAGAAATGGGGATAGGTATTTATTTTTATAGATCTGGTATCCTCCGCTGCAATGACAGAAATGCCCGTGCGGTGTCTGCTGGAATTCCGCCAGGGGCTTAAGAACAGAGCGGAATTCCCTGGAGTAGAAATTCGGAGCCGACCTGCTGATATTTCCGGAAGGATATTCCGGAGAGTCTGCAGAATAAACCGGAAGAAGCCGGTTCTGCTGTGCTGAGAGGAAAGGAAAAACCGGCAGCTGTATATACTGCGTAATGACGGCCCGTCATACAGCGTCATGATTTGCCGGAGATATCTGTTTTCTGAAACCTTCCAGTCCGTTTTTCCGGGATGTTTAAACACTGTGATCCGTTCAGTGCAGGGGCAAGAGCCTCCTTCCTGTTTTTCCATCGTATAATTTCACTTCTGCTTTTTCAGTGACAGGGATGCTGCAGTGTCCAGTCTGCCGGTTCATAAGCTTGAAAACATAAAGATAATTTCAGATTATCCTGTTCAATCTGTCCGTAAGAACGGCAGTCCATAAGGACAGATTGACTCTCTGCGTTCCGATTTTATTTAATGCAGCGGACGTGTGCACTGTAGGCACGGCGCATATTGGAAGCTTCATTCCGATAGAGCTGCATTTCTTCCTGGCATCTTCCCAGTTCATTGCTCCCTGATAGTCGCTGAAGTTTTCAGGACTCAGCTTTGCTGTTTTTGACTGTCCGTGTATTCCGTTCAATGCCGACAGGACGGCTATTCCAATTACTGTACTCAACCTGATGTTCATTTCAATTCTCCTTTTATGCAGGATTCAGCAGATATTTGACATTCATTTTCCGCTGACTGGCTGAATATTTTTCTGCACTCACAGGGAAAATCAAGTTTTTTTTGACCTGTCAGTTATAAATACGTGTATTTTAACTATATTTATGATATAGAATATTATAATTAGAATCATTATATTCCTGGACATCCTGATAATATCCTTTGTCTTTCCGGTTTTATTCCGGAATGTTCCGGAGCGGACTGTTTTGTGACCTTGGACAAAAAAAACAAGTGACAGAATAAAATTGCTTTTCTAGAAAGAATGAGGGAGCACTGAGAGAATATGAAACAATTATCTGTTTTTTTCGGTCTGGCATTCTTGATTTCCTGGATAATCTGGCTTCCTCTGTGGGGAGTCTATTTCGGTATGAATCTTCCCGTCCTGCCCTATCATCACGGGCTGGGAGGTCTTGGTCCGATCATTGCATCTTTTCTGACAACCTGGATTTTTCCGGGAAAGGAAAGTGTAAAAAGTCTTGCTGCAAAATGCATTCAGATCACTCCTCTGCCGTATTTCACTGCAGCTCTTTTCAGTCCGTTCATTCTTGTTCTGGGGGCATCAGTCATCGGCTATTATGCAGACGGTACAGAATTGAATCTGTCCGGTTTACTTAAGTCAAAGGAATTTCCTGAATTCAGCCTTCCTCTGTTTTTTATATACAATCTTATTTT
>DAORDI010000149.1:0-12885 GCA_035345895.1 Leptospiraceae bacterium | reverse complement strand
AGCTGACATGTCCTTGACACGGGACTTGAATATTTATCAATAGACTTACATGAATAAAAAAGTAAAATTCGAACTTCTGAAAGTGGGTTTCTGCAATCATCTGGAATGCATTGCCATGAGAGCAGGCAGAGTGGAACTCGTTGAGTTCCCTGCCCTCTGCGGACTGATTGAACATCCTGAAAAAGGTTTTATGCTTTACGACACAGGGTATTCGGATCATTTCGAAAAAGCAGCAGAAGGATTTCCTGAGTGTCTTTACAAGTATGCCACACCTATACAGCTTCCCTTTGAAGAAAAACTGGAAATACAGCTTCACAGAAGAGGAATTCAAAGAAGAGATATTTCTTATATCTTAATATCTCATTTTCATGCAGATCATATTGCAGGTCTCAAAGATTTTCCTGAAGCAAAATTCATTTCATCGGAATCAGAGTACAGATCTCTTCAAAAAATGAACTCTTTTGAAAGGCTTTTCAGAGCAGTTCTTTCGGATCTGATTCCAAATGATTTTGAAAGAAGAGCAGAATTTATGGAAACAAAAAAATCCTTTGATCTCCCAAGAAACCTTTCCCCTTTCACTGAAGGGTTTGATCTGTTTGAAGATGAGTCTGTAATAGGAATCAATCTTCCGGGGCATACAGAATCCCAGATGGGAATCCTGTTCAGAGATCAGGAAGAAAAACTGAATTTTCTAGTCGGAGATGCTGTGTGGGGGATGGACGCACTGCTTCAGGACAAAAAACCTTCAGATCTTGCCAGAAATGTTTTTTATAATCAGGAACAATACGATCAGACTTTTGACAGTCTGAGGAAGCTGTTCTTTACTCCTGAATCTCCGAGGCTGATTCCGTCACACTGCAATAGAACCTGGAAACAGATTCAGAAAGAGATTTCCGACAGAAAACAGAGTCTTGCATCCGCATCCTTATGAACTGAGATCATATTGAAAAATTCAGTCACATTCAGAGAGAAACTCCTTCTTCTAAAGTCGTTCATACGCACTCGATGGTTTCTGAAATTTTCCTCTGCAGAAAAACTTCGGAAATACCAGAACCATAAAATCCAGAATTATCTAAACAGCCAAGTATCTGAATTCGAATTTTACAGATCTTTTCCGAAAGATCTTTCTTCTTTCCCCGTAATGGAAAAAGAAGAAATGCTCCGGAACTTTCACCGACTGAACAGATTCGGAATAAAACTCGAAGATGCAGAAAGAACTGCACTTCAGGCAGAACAGAGTCGGGATTTCTCCCCGACAATAAACGGAATCACTGTCGGACTTTCGAGCGGCACATCAGGCAGGAGGGGTGTCTTTCTTGCATCTTCCGACGAAAGATTCAGCTGGGCGGGAATCATACTTGCCAAGGCGCTTTCTTCCGATTCGCTTCTGAGAGTTCTGAATCCTTTCGCATCACCTCTCAGGATTGCTTTTTTTCTGCGTGCAAACAGCAGCCTGTATACGACAGTAAAAAGCAGAAGAATTCAGTTTGAATATTTTGACATGACAAAATCATTAATTCATCATGTCATTCGTCTTCTGAGCTGGAGACCTCATATACTGATTGCGCCTTCCTCGCTTCTTTCAGAGCTTGCAGAAAATTATAAGGAAAAATTTTCCGCACTTCATTTTGATCAGGTAATTTCAGTTGCGGAAGTGCTCGACGAACATACAAAGCAGAAACTGGAAAAAGTCTTCCGAACAAAGATTGATCAGATATATCAGTGCACAGAAGGATTTCTGGGAAACACCTGCAGTTACGGAAGCATTCACCTGAATGAAGAATTTGTATTCTTTGAAAAAGAATGGATTGATGAAGAAAGATTCTATCCAATCATCACTGATTTCACCAGAAACACACAGGGGTTCATCCGGTTCAGACTGAACGATATTCTGAAAATTAAAAAAGAACCATGCCCCTGCGGAAACCCTGCAGAACGAATCCGGTCCATAGAAGGCAGGTCGGATGAGATACTTTATTTTACGGAACTGGAAACAAGAGAACTGTATCCTGTTTTTCCGGATACGGTGAGACAGATTATGTATACAGTCTCAGAAAAACTCCAGGACTACAGAATCATCCAGAAAGCGGACACACTGATTTTTTTTCTGAAAACGGAAAATGAAGAAGACATTTCGAGCAAAATTATCTCTGCATTCTCTGCACTGTCATTGGATATGAACCTGAGAAAACCTGCATTCCGGTTTGAGAAATGGTTTCCGCAGCCGCCTGAAGAAAAGAAAAAGAGGATACGCCGTATATGAAAATAATGATCACAGGAGCTTCAGGGTTTGTAGGAAGTTCCTTCATGAAAAAATATTCTGCCAAGAATGATGTTGAGATCCTAGGGACAGGGCGAAGAAAATCAGATCTGAAAAACTATATTCAGAATGACCTTACGAAACCTCTGGAAACAGACTTCAGACCGGATGCAGTGATTCACTGTGCAGCCAAAGCCTCTCCCTGGGGAAGCAGAGAAGAATTTGAAAGACAGAATGTGCTTGCAACTGAAAACGTAATTGACTTCTGTCACAGAAATAATGTAAAAAAACTGATTTATATATCTTCCAGCTCGGTTTACTACAATACTGAGGACCAGATTGGACTGACTGAGAATTCACCTATCGGTCCGAAATTCATCAACGAGTATGCAAGGACAAAATACCTCGGGGAGCTGGCTGTAAAAAAATTCGAAAGGGACTGGGTGATTCTCCGTCCAAGAGCCGTTTTCGGTCCGGGAGACACAGTGCTTTTTCCTAGAATCCTGGAAGCTGCCAAAAAAAGAACCCTGCCTGTCATCAGCAGAGAAAAATCACCTGCAGTAGGCGATCTGATCTATATAGACAATCTTACGGAATGTATGTATTTATCATGTATTCGTAATGATATACGCGGAGAATTCAATCTTACTAACAACGAACCTGTGGAAATTCAGTCTTTTCTTTTCAGCATATTCAGAAGTCTCGGACTGCCGGTTCCTTCCTTCCGCATCTCCTATGAAACTGCAATTGCGGGAGCAGGATTCCTCGAAGGCATTTATAATTTCTTTCATCTAAATTCAGAACCTCCAGTCACTCAGTTCGGGATTCATGTTTTTGCTCTTTCCAAGACATTCAATGTCTCCAAAATGCTGAAAACATTCGGTGAACCGAAAGTGAAAATTTCTGAAGGGATAGAAAGATTCATTGAATGGCAGAGGAAACAGAAATGAACGAATTATTTTATATTGCGTGTGCTTATATTGCCATAATGCTTTTCAAGACAGTTTTCTCAGCTGTCTATGCTGCGCAGTTCAGAAAAAAATATCCGAGTCCTGATTCAAAAAAAACAGTGACAGTACTTCAGGCGGTGATGGGCGGCGATCCTGAACTGAAAACTGTACTGGAAAAGAACATTAAGGAGAACAGAGGAATAGCGTTCATCTGGCTTCTCGATGAAAATGACTCTGAGGCATTGGAGGCAGCAGAAAACCTCAGAAAGGAAAATCCTGAAGCAGACCTGCTGAACCTCATCTGTCCGCCCTGTCCGGAAGGGATTAATCCGAAACTGTTCAAGCTGAATTTTGCAGTAAAACATATCCGCACAGATAATATCATTGTTCTAGATGACGACACATTTCTTCCTTCGGAAACACTCCGGACTCTGAATTCAAATCTTGAGAATTTTGATCTTGTCACAGGACTGCCATGTTATCTCGACAGAGGAAATATCCCTTCGAGACTTCTCTCACAGTTCGTAAACAATAATGCCGCAATGACATATCTGCCTCTTGCAGTCTTTATGCCTCCTGTATCTATCAACGGTATGTGTTATTCAATGAAGATGAAAACAGTGAATGAGATTCAGAATTTCAGCACAATTCTGAATCATCTCACAGATGATCTTGCACTTGCAAAACTTCTCCAGGAAAGAAACGGAAAAATACTGCAAATCCCGCAAGTGCAGTATATTCAGACCAGCGTAAAGGATATAAAACATTATTTCAGAATGATGCACAGATGGTTCTTTTTTGCAGTGCTTCTCCTGAAAAGAGAGTCGATCCTGATGAACCTTCTCATTTTCCTTCTGCACGGGATATCCCCGTTTCTATTCATATCGGCACTGGCACTGACTGTTCTGAATCCGAATCCGGTTTCAGGAGCTGTTCTCGGGGGGCTGCTTTTTTTCAGAACCTCAGCAATCTGTTTTCTGCAGAAAAAACTGACAGGGGAAATCCGTCACAGTTTCTTTCTTTCACTGATCTCTGAAATCCTTCAGCCTGTTCATCTGATCCATGCTTCTGTTATAAATAAAATTGTATGGAGAAAAAGAATATATAAAGTATATGAAAATGACAGATTCACTTCTGCCGAGTAAGTTCTTTCTTCGCCTCTCTGAAGAACCAGGATAGAACATTCAGAAGCTGCTGAAGATCCGAAGTGGCTGAATACGCTCTTGTATCCATAATAAATGTTCTGTCGGTCAGTTTGCCAAACTTCCAAAATTCGCCGCTAGTTGCGATCCCATAAACAGTTTTTTTGCTGCTCGCATTGAACCGCTGTGCTGCAATCATTTCACAGACCGCCTGCGTCCATCCTTCATCAAAGTTTTCCTTTTTGACTTCAGCAATGCAAATCACCGGATCTGTAAAACTTAATCCTGTTTTAGAAACAGGTGCAATTAAAAAATCAGGTATCCCGCTGAGTCCTTCATCAGGTGCAACATCAAAACGCGTGTGGGACCAGAGAGGAAGATCATACTTATCTGCAACGATGCTCAATATAGGAAAAATTACAGCTTCACAGATTGAATTTTCGCTGATAAAATTTCTTCTGTTGGAAAGATTTTTATTTATAAAATTGAACATTATTTCAGAAGATTCAAAATGAAGTTCATCAATAAATCGGTCATTTAGCCCTTCAATATCAAAATGAATCATCACTTCTTCTAAAGTCTTGAATGTTCCGTAAGCCACGATCCCCTCCTTGCAGAATTCAGGATATTTGATTCAATATTCAATGCTATCAGCACTTGTTCAAGCATTTTTTCTGATGACAGGATTCTGCTTGCAAAACTTATCTGCCGAAAAATGCTGCCATCAGGTATTTCCTGCAATGAAAACAAAAATAGCATTTCTGACAGGACAGAGCAATCCTTCAAGCACTTCACTCAGTCCTGTTCAGACAGAATTCATGAAAAAAATTCCGGTCCCGGAAGAACTCAAATCTTACAGGAATTTTCCCTACACAGAGGGATCTGCATACTCGGAAGTGAACATACTCAGAGCGAGCATAAACAATGCCAGACAGTATCTGAATGCAGGAAAACGTTCAGATGAATATTCCGGCATGTTTAACAAATATTTCAAAAATAATGATATAATAATTATTATATCAGGAAGCTGCGGACTTCATCTTTTCAACTCTCTGAATCTGAGTGCTGAAATCAGACAGAAGATAAGTATTTTTGCATACGGTCCGACTGCGCACAGGATTCCTGAATGCAGGGACATTTTTATCGTGCAGGGACGAAAGGACTGGATTTCAAGACTTTGGAGGCTGCCTGTAAATGAATATGCAGAGTGCGGACATATGGACTATCTGAATCAGAAATCAGTATTTGATTCCTGCATCAGATTCCTGAAAAAAAATGGAGTTTCAGCTTAATGTTCTGTCTATGTATTAGAATGATGACCGCAGAGATGCACTGTTAAATGCCGTTCAATTCTCCGTTTCTGAATTCAGAAAAAAGGAAAAATAGATGAAAAAGAAAATACTTCTATTCTCTCCGCCTTTCAGCGGACACCTTCATCCCGTTCTCGGACTGGGAATATATCTTAAGAATACTTATGAAATCGCAGTAGTCAGCACATCCTCTGCAATGAAATCCATTGAAGCTTCCGGACTGAGAGGAATCTGCCTTCTGCAGGGAAAAGATTCATTCATAGAAGAGATTGCCAATCCGAAAATCCAGGTAAAAAACAACCCAGTCCTGCTGTACTCTCAGCTGAAAAGAAATGTATCCCTCCTGCATACGATGAGAAAGGAAACAGAGGAACTTTACCAAACGGAAAAACCTGATATTGTAATTACAGACGGAGTGCTCCCGGTTCCGGGGATTCTGGCTGAATCAATGGGCATTCCCTGGTTCAGCATACTGGCCTCACCCTGCGTGTTCGAGTCAGTATCCGGGGTCAATGCCTATATGGGCGGAGTAAAACCCGACAGCACACTGAAGGGCAGAATCAGAGACAGTATTCATAGAATCATGATAAAATCATTTAAAAAATTCATGTTTTTCCTTTTCAGTGATGACCTCAGAAAACTCGGTCTGGAGAATGTATACAGAAAAGACGGATCCGAGGCTGTATATTCTCACAGGAAAGTATTCGCAATGGCAATGTCTGAACTGGAATTTGAAAGAAAGACAGCAGATACACTTATGCTCACTGGACCGATCCTTTACACTCCTCCTGTAAATTCAGAATCTCCCCTTTTTAATCGGGGAAAAAAACACATTCTGATTACCATTGGAACTCATCTCTGGTTTGAAAAGGACAGACTGAAAGAGCAGATCAGAGAATGCTCTCTGGATTTGAATGATTTCATATTTCATTTTTCTTACGGTGACAAAAACGGGACAGTCAGAGAGATACAGGAAAATTTTCATGTGTATTCTTTTGTTTCTTATGAGGAACATCTTTTCAAATATGATCTGGTTCTTCATCACTGCGGAGCCGGGATAATGTATGAATGCATACGGAACGGAATTCCTTCAATCGCATATCCCTTGGACTACGATCAGTTTGACAATGCAGCAAGACTTGAAACTGCAGGGGCCTGCACTGTTCTGAAGAACATCAGAAAACTGAGGGAAGCTGTTCTGAATGCAGCAGAAAATGAAAACATGAAAAAGAACTGCGTTATGCTTCAGGAAAAATTCCGGAATTATAATGCGCCAGAAACGATTGAGAACATCCTTTCAGAAATCTGAATATTTATATTGAGAGCATCATGGAAATTCGGGTATTCCAAATCTCGTGAAAATCGGATATTCTCATAAGCTTCTGATTCTGCGAGTCCGCAAAACCGGATTTCGCAGACGATTCACTGCCAATGTGCAGAAGAACATCTCAAGCTTTTCTTGCTTTTTTAAAAGCAAAGTATATTATAGTTTTGAATTCAGTCTTCAGCCGTTATGGAAGGCATAAAACTTGCCCTCAGGCTGAGCACCTGCTAAAATTCAATGAAAGAGAATTGACCTATGGTTGACATTAACATAAAACTCGGAAAAATCAAAGACAGTCTGAACAAGGACGCAAAGAAAAAACTGAAGAAACTGAACAAGCATAAGCTCCGTCTCAGGAATACTCAGCTGAGCGACTATGAAGACATCCGTGAGATCATGGACCAGGTATATTCAAATGCGGGAGGAACATGGAGCAGGGAAGAATTTGCCTCCCAGCTCTCCAGATTTCCGGAAGGTCAGTTCTGCATAGAAAACAACGGAAAACTCGTTGCAGCAGTCGTCAGTATGATCATAAAATACTCAGACTTCGGCGATAAGCACACATATGATCAGATCACATCGAGAGGATACCTCAAAAACCATAATCCTGAAGGAGACACTCTTTACGGTGTGGATATATTTGTTCATCCGAAATTTCAGGGTCTTCGCCTAGGCCGACGTCTTTACGACGCTCGGAAGGAACTCTGTCAGAAAAAAAATCTGAAGAGGATCATCATCGGAGGAAGAATCCCGGGATATAAAAATTTTGCACTTGAAATGAGTCCGCAGCAGTATGTAGAACTCGTCAAAAGAAAGGAACTTCACGATCCGGTCTTGAGTTTCCAGCTTGCAAATGACTTCCACGTACGAAAAATAATGACAGAATATTTCCCGGAAGACAAGGATTCGAAGAATTATGCAATCCTTCTGGAATGGCTGAATATATACTATGAAGAAAAAGAAAAACTGATCGGAGGACGAAAGACAACTGTCAGGATCGGCGTAGTGCAGTGGCAGATGCGGACAGTGGGATCTCCTGAAGAGTTCCTGAAGCAGATAGAGTTTTTCGTGGATGCAGTGGCAGGTTATAAGGCAGACTTTGTGCTTTTTCCTGAATTCTTCAATGTGCCTCTGATGGCAAAATACAATCAGGAAAGTCCAGCCGATGCAATCAGGGCACTCGCAGAACATACTGAACATCTGAGAGAAGAAATGCTGAATATGGCAGTGTCATACAATATAAATATAATATCAGGAAGCATGCCGATATATTCCGATACAAGACTTTATAATGTATCTTATCTTCTGAGAAGAGACGGGACCTGGGATGAACAGTTCAAACTGCATATCACTCCGGATGAACAGAGCTACTGGGGCGTCACAGGAGGCAATACTCTGAAAATCTTTGAAACCGATGTAGGCAAGATAGGAATTCTGGTATGCTTTGACGTTGAGTTTCCCGAACTGCCGAGAGTGCTTGCAGAAAGAGGGATGGAAATTCTTTTTGTTCCGTTCTCTACAGATACTAAAAACGCATACCAGAGAGTGAGGCACTGTGCACAGGCAAGGGCCATTGAAAATGAATGTTATGTTGCCATCTCTGGAAGCGTAGGCAACCTTCCGAATGTGGACAATATGGATATTCAGTATGCCCAGTCTGCAGTCTTTACTCCGTCTGATTTTGCTTTTGCCCACGACGCAATTGCTGCGGAAGCTACTCCAAATACGGAAATGACTCTTGTCGTAGATGTGGATTTAGACCTGCTTAAGGAATTGAAAAGTCACGGAAGTGTGAGAAATATGAATTCCAGACGGCATGATCTTTACAGAGTACAATGGTTTGAAAACTCAGCAGACTGAGAAATAATATTTGACTTGAGATAAGTGCGAATACTTATTATTTCAACGGTATGTCTTCTGTCTGACTGAAGGAAGAGTTATGAGATAATGACTCAGCTTACCAAATGGGACTGTGATGCCCGGAGTATAATTTTTAAAACGGCAGGCAGTTTTCCTGAGTGTCTAAATTCAGCGGAAGTCAGAATTGAGGTGAGCAGGCATCAATTTCAAATAATTACAGTAAAAGAGAATATTGTATGTCAAATTCTGATATGGAAAAGCTTGAGAAGGAAAATGCTGCATTAAAGGAAAAAATTGCAGTATATGAAGCACTCCTCCAGGCGGACATAACTGCGGAAAGGAAAAATTCCTCTGAAGGGATAGCATCCAGAAGCAGTCTGTATGACAGAATTTTTCAGATGACGAAGGATGCATCACGGACGAGGCAGATAGAAAAAGAACTTCGCACCTCAAGAGAACATTTTTATGAACTGATTATGAGACTTCCTATCGGCGTCCTCGTCCAGGGGCCGAATGCTGAAATACTGATCAACAACCATGCAGCACTTGAAATGCTCGGAATTTCGGAAGACCAGCTTCTGGGAAAAACCTCCTTTGATCCTGACTGGAACGTGATTCATGAGGATGGAACCGAATTTCCCGGTCCGACTCATCCTGTGCCTGTTTCTATCAGAACGGCAAAACCGGTAAGAAACATTGTTATGGGAGTATTCAGACCCCTCACAAAAGACAGAGTGTGGCTGCTTGTAAATGCAGAGCCCTTTCTGAATGAAGACGGAACAGTCAGGGACGTCATCTGCACTTTCAGCAATATAACCGACAGAAAAAAGGATGAGGAGCACATCCGAAAACTTTCCAAGGCAGTGGAACAGAGTCCTGCATCCATATTAATTACAGATAATAATGGTATTATAGAATATGTAAACTTAACATTCTCAAGAACTACGGGCTGGGATTTTCAGGAGACTGTAGGAAAGAATCCCAGTTTCATCAAATCAGGAGATACACCGCCGGAAACATACACTTCCTTATGGAACACAATTCTTTCCGGAAAAAACTGGCGGGGTGAAATTCAGAACAGAAGGAAGAACGGAGATGTCTACTGGGATTCTGTGTCAATATCTCCGCTCTTTTCCGAAACAGGAGAAATTATAAATTTTGTATCTGTTCAGGAAGACATTACTGAGAGAAAGAAGCTGGAAGAAGCCCTGATGCGCGAAACTGTGAAGGCAGTGGAATCAGAAAGGCTGAAGTCAGCATTTGTTGCAAATATATCGCATGAGCTGAGGACTCCTCTGAATTCCATAATCGGCTATACGGATATGATCATCGCCGAAAACAGCAGCAGCGAAATGAATTCAATGCTGAACATTGTCAGAAAAAGCGGCGATCTCCTTCTGAACATCATAAATGATATTATGGATTTTTCGAAGATAGAGTCCGGTCAGATGCAGATTCTTCCCGTGCCTTATTCTTTAAAAGCACTGATGGAAAATATCTCTGATTTTATAAAAATACTTACAGCAGAAAGAAAGAAAAATATTATCTTCAGGACATTCATAGATGAAAACATTTCTGATGCGGTTATGATTGATGAACACAGAGTGCTTCAGATCCTGAACAACCTTCTGAGCAATTCAGTCAAGTTCACCGACAGGGGTTTTATAGATGTGAAAATTGAACTGAAGAAAGGATTCATTGAGTTTTCCGTCAGTGATACTGGAAAGGGAATCAGTCAGGATTATTATCAGCATATATTTGAACCGTTCAGTCAGGAAGATATCAGTGATACAAGAACATTCGGAGGAACTGGACTGGGACTTGCCATCTGCAGAAAACTTGCAGAGCTTATGGACGGAAGTCTGAGTTTTACCTCCAGTACAGGTCCGGATTCAGGAACAGCATTCTTTCTCAGATTGCCTTATTATCCGGCATCCAAACTGTTTGATCACACTGAAATCAGCAGTGATGTTTCAGAAACGGAGACACTCAGCAGCAGAAAAATTCTGCTGGCAGAAGATGATCTGATCAGCCAGAGACTGATAAAGCGACTCCTCAGCAAGGCAGGATGCACTGTCATTACAGCTGACAACGGACAGGAAGCGGTCAAGGCATATACAGAGAATGAAAAAATAGATCTTGTTATTATGGACAATCAGATGCCTGTAAAGACAGGTCTGGAAGCCATTATGGAAATTAGAAACTGGGAAAACGTAAAAAATCCCCGTACAAAGATCCCTATCATTATGCTGTCCGCTGCAGTTTTTCCTGAGGATATTAAAAGAGGTTCAATTGCAGGAGCTGATCTGTACATGACAAAACCTGTCAATATTCATGATCTGAAGCGGAAAATCATCAGACTCCTTCAGACTATGGAGGCCTCCTGATTTATTTCAATATCCGAATGATCCATTATGCAGTTCAGAGAATATTTCTGAAGCCTGCATTTATGATAAAGATTCAGTGAAGACTGTCCGGTTTTTTTGATCGACCGTCTGACTCGATTTTTATAATAGTATAATATAATTATAAAGGATAGATTTCAATGAAACTTTTTCCCTCGATGCAGTTTACAATAGACTCTACAATGAAACCTGAAGAAGTCCGCATAAGGCTTTCAGAGTACGTAATGCCTCTGAAAATGCAGTTTACCCTGTTTTACAAGGAATATGAAAAACCTTTCAGCGGTTCCTATTCCGAAAAAGAATTTGAGCTGATTAAAAACATCAGGTACCGAAATTCATTCAATCCGGTGATTTACGGGTCCATATCACCCTATGGAAGCGGAAGCAGGATTGATGTAAGACTGGAACTGCACAGAATCGTAAAAATAATCATTATTCCGCATATATTCATGATTTTCGGTTATTTTCTTGCAAGATATGGATTCAACCGGGAAGCAGGAAGCATCCGGGAAACACTGACAAAAATATTGAGGTGACTTATGAAAAAACAAATTATAAAGATTTTTATCATTATCGGCCTGACTGCTTCCGCTGCCCTCCCGGCAAAGGAAGAAAAAGACGTAATGCACTACTTCAGAATACTGCACAAAGATACAATCAAGTCGCTGAAAGAACAGCTGAAAGTGAATAATGATCCTGTATCATATGAAATAAAGGATATTCAGAACGGTTATCTGAAATACAGCTTTGCGACATCGGAAGGCTTCAGTGAATTTGCCTTATGGAAAAAGCAGGACGGAAAAGTAATTACTGGAGAGGTCAGTTACGGGTGCGGCCCGGGGTGCTCACTGATGAGATTCCGGCTGACGGAGTTTACAGGTGATGTTCCGAAAGATGTCACTGAAACTTACTATCCCGAAAAAGATGTTCAAAAACTTTATGAAAAACGGCTCGCCATTCTCAAAAAAAGGGATACGGAAAGCACTCCTGAATTTTGGATAAAACTTCCGAGAAAAGGAAAAACAATCAGCATCGGAATAATGCTCGATGCAGTGGAACTGACTGGATTTATCGGAATTGCAGAAATGAGATTCAAAAACGATAAATTTGAATATAATATTCTGAAATAGTCACTCCAGTCCGGGAGAAACCCGTTCTGAGTACAGAAACTTTCTTTCTGTCATTGTGTCCCCTGTCCATTTTTCTCTGAACACTGTGGCAGAAAGGCCCTTACTGACAGATTCCGTTCCGAATGCAGAACTTTCTTCCTGGATATCCGTGCTCATTTCATATCTTTCTGCAAGATTTGAGGAAGAATACAGTTTGGCTGTGATATACTGCCTGTCCACATCGAGTTTCAGAATGAAATCCTGAGTGCCGGTGTTTTTCATCCTCAGGTCCTTTTTTCCGTAAAGTATGGTGGCATCCAGTCCGGGAGAAACATAGTGAACCCTTCTGGAATGTTTATGTCTTTCTTCAATTTCAAAACCGCCTGACAGCAATACATTGTATACCACAGTAGCCGCAATGCAGATTCCGCCTCCAGGCTCAAGCACAGTCTCACCGATTCCGAAGGATCTTGCTGGCATATACCCGTTCTGCAGAGAGGCCTCGCCGACTGTCTTATTGAATGA
>DAORDI010000148.1:0-12894 GCA_035345895.1 Leptospiraceae bacterium | reverse complement strand
GTTTTTTCTTCTTTTTTCTCTGATATCAGTGCCTGTTTCGCTGTCTGCACCGGTTGCGGCGGGAACATTTCTGGATGAATACAGTTTTAGGTATTCTGTATTCAGTTTTTTTCTTCTCTACTGCAGTTTTTTCCTGGTTCTGTATGTTCAATTCAGATTTTACCTGCGCAGAACGAAACGCAGAGTTCTGGAAACGCTTGCCCGTATTTCAGCGTATCAGTTTATTTTTTTCTCAATCCTGATGGAAGGAATCCTTATTTTTATGCTGGACTGGGAGAGAAAAATGAGAGATAACTTTTCCTATGTTCCGGATGAAGTAAAATGTGCAGAGAGTATTTTGGGGAATAAGATTGCCGTATATGGACTTTCAGACTACTGGAATGCAAAATACTTCACACTGTTTTCTGAAAACCGTCTCAGGGTTTATCAGATCGGTTATCAGGATCTCAGAAAAAATCATACACTGAACAATAAATACTGGTATGAGAAAGGAAAAAGCTCCCGATTCGGGAACCCTGAATATAAATTCATTATCACTGAAAGACTTTCGGAAGTTCTCATTGAGAAAAAATGGGGCAGACCGGATTCAGTTCATTTATGTTCGGGAAAGAATGTCTGGATATACAGAAAAGGCATCAGTCTAGATTAGAAATTTATTTCTGAGATCGTCCACTTTCTTCTTCAGATTCTCATCCCTTTCCATTCCTGATTCCAGTTTTTTTATGGCGGCAATCACTGTAGTATGCTGTGTCTTGAAGAGTTTTCCGACTGAAGACTTGCTCATTTCACAGAGTTCATGAATGAGATACATACTGATATGTCTGGGGAGTATAAACTCTGATCTTCTGCTTTTGCTCAGTATGTCTGATTTTTCGCGTTCAAAATATGCTGAAACCTCTGTGAGTATTCTGTCCGGACTCAAGTCTCCTGCCCTGGATTTAGTGATTCTGGACTCAAGGATTTCGCGAATTTTATCTTCATTCAGAATCAGCAGATTATAAGTTCTTTTATATAATGAAAGTTCATTGACCGCACCAAGCAGGGCTCTTGTATCAGAAGGAAACAGAAAAGAAATCAGATCAACAGATTCTTCTGAAAGACTGATTCCGCATTCTCTTGATTTAAGACTGATGATCTTTTTTCGGAGTGATGAATCCGCCTGCTTGACTTCCGCCTGAATGCCTGTAAGCAGTCTGGAACGAAGTCCTTCCTGAAGAGGAAGCTCCATCACCGGTCTGTCTGCGGCCAGCACTATCTGCCTTTTTCTTTCCTGCATATAATTGAAAAGAGAATAAAACTCTTCCTGTGTTTTTTCTGCAGTGATGTTCAGAAACTGAAGATCGTCAAAGATGATGGAAGTATAGGACTGGTATTTGTTTCGGAATGATTCAAGTGACTGTCTGTTCTGCACCATCATTACAAATTCTGAAAGAAAGGACGAAATGGAAATGTACTTCACATTCTCATTCGGATTTTTCTGAAGCTCCTGACCGACTGCATGCAGAAGATGAGTCTTGCCTGTACCGCATTTCCCATAAAGAAAAAGAGGATTGATTTTTCCAGGAGAACTGATCACTTCCTTTGATGCAAAGTAGGCCAGCTGATTGGATTCTCCTATCTGAAATGAATTAAAAGTAAAGTCAGGGTTGAAAAGAAATTTCTCTTCCTTGAATTTCTGCCTGATGAATTCACCGATCGATTTTCCCTGTTCTTCAGTGAAAATTTCCACCGCAGAACTGCTTCCGTAAACCTTAAACACTGCATCTTCAATGAACTTCTGATATTTTTTTTCAACATGTTCCTTGACTGCAGAGGAGGGAGCCTTGATGAAAAATTTTCCGTCTGAATATTCTTCAAACAGGAGCGGCTCTATAAAAGGATGAAAATACACTTTTGGAATCTGCTTAGAAACTTCTTCAAGAACCAAATTCCACTCATTTTTCATCTTTCCTCCGATTGAGATTGGTAAAATGCACGAACTACAGATATACTATAAAATTCCTGCCCCCTTTATATTAAACAAAAAACTGACTGACTTGAATTTTTTGGAGTTGAAAAAATCGAATGAACAGCTTTTAAAAAATTTTTAAAAAAAATCAGAGTGGTACAAAAACAAAATGATACATTAGATTATTCTAATATTCTAGGATGCCGCACACCTGACGGTTTATCAATAAGTTATTTTTTTAAAGGAAAAAACTTAACTGATTTTGGGCAATTATAAATTATGTTCTCATAACAGTCAGTTTTTTAAAGCCGATTTACAGAATGTAAATGCATATTGCTGAAAAACCGCTCAAAATTCCTTTCAGTTATCAACCCTGTTCTTATTCATCGCTGAACAGTGTTTTTGTTTTATGCTGATTTATTCATCTTTGCATAAAAATTCAGCTCAGAGACCGCGGATCTTTTTAAATTTCAGCAGAAGATTTTATTGATTTCTGATTTGAGATTCAGAAGACTGACTTTGGCCGGAGGAAAAGATGAGCGAGTCTCTTGAAAATCTTTCTCATTATATCAGGAATTCCTTTCATTCCTGTGTCCGAGGAAGACTTATTCTACCGGAGATTCAGGGAGATTTTGCAGAGTTTCCTTCTTCAATGAATCCTCTTCTCAGCAAGGCACTGAATGATCTGGGAATTGAAAAACTCTACTCTCACCAGAAGGAAAGTTTTGAATCAGTAAGAAAAGGAAACAATACAATTCTTTTATCCAGAACTGCCAGCGGTAAAACCTTTTCTTTTCTGCTTCCTATCCTCAATGATTATGCTGAAAAACCGGGAAGATTTACGACTCTTCTTCTGTATCCGACTAAGGCACTTTCGAGAGATCAGGAATCAGCATTGGGGAAAATTCTGCGCTCAGTTTCCGGTGATGCAAAATTCGGAGTTTTTGACGGAGATACCGCCAGAGAAGACAGGGAATCACTTGTGAAATATGCAGATTTCATCCTGAGCAATCCGGATATGCTCCATTCAGGAATCCTTCCCAACCATTCCAGAAAATGGAGAAACTTTCTTTCCAGACTCAAATACATCGTAGTGGATGAGAGCCATATCTACAGAGGGGCATTCGGATCGCATGTTTCCAATGTGATGAGAAGACTGATCAGAATCTGCCGGAATTACGGAACAGATCCGATATTCATATGCTCCACCGCGTCCATCGGAAATCCTGCGGAACATGCAAAAGCATTATTTCATAAAGATTTTAACTTAATTTCTAATGACGGATCACCGAGGGCGGAAAAGGAAATACTCTTCCTGAACCCCGCACTCGTATCCAGAAACGGAGGACCGGAATACAGACAGGGACCGGCTTCCATTTCCATTCCGGTCATCTGTGAAGCCGCAAGAATGGGAATCCGCACAATCTGTTTTGCGAGAGCCAGGCAGGAGGTGGAGAGACTTTACAAGGCAGTGGCAGAGAAGGATTCTTATATCAGGGAAAAAGTAAAACCCTACAGAGGCGGACTTCTTCCCAGTGAAAGAAGAGCTCTCGAAAAGGAACTTTTTGCAGGGAATCTGAATACAATCATTACTACAAATGCACTTGAACTTGGAATAGACATAGGAGATATGTCTCTCTGCATTCTGAACGGACATCCCGGATCAGTTTCGAGTTTCTGGCAGCAGGCAGGAAGAGTCGGAAGGGCAGGAAAAAAATCACTCATTCTGTATATTGCAAAAGATATGCCGATCGATCAGTACATTGTGCACAATAAGGAGTTTATCATATCCGCAGGATCAGAGGAAGCCTGGCTTTCTGCGGACAATCCTTATATTATTATGCAGCATATTCCCTGTGCCGCATATGAGATTCCTTTTTCTGCAGAGGAAACGATTTTTTCCGGACCTGTATTCAATCTTGCTCTTTCCACCCTCGAAGAAAAAGGAACACTGAAAAAATTCCGCGAATTTTACAGATACGCTGAAGAGGAATTTCCCTCCAAGGGAGTGAATCTGAGAGGTCTTACAGATTATAATGTAAATATATTCTGGGACGGGAAAATCATCGGTGAGATTGATCCGATCGGGGCAATGGGCACACTTTACAAGGATGCAATCTATCAGCATCTCGGAAAAAAGTTTATGTCAGTGAATCTGGATATGGAAAAAAAACTCTGTGAAGTCAAGGAAGTGAATGTAGATTATTTTACGGAGGCAGTCTGGGACAGTTCAGTTACAGTTCTGGACACAGAAGAGACAGAGGAGAGATTCGGGCATACTTTGAGTTTCGGATATATGAAAGTGATATCTCAGCCGAAACTTTACAAGAAGATCAAAGAAAGAATCTACGACAATATCGGTTACGGCCCGATCACTCTTCCTCCTTTTTCATACGAAACAATGGGAATGTTCATTGTGCCTGATTCTGATTGGAAAAAAAGAATTTCAGAAAAGGATCTGCGTTACAAGGATACTGCCATATACGGACTTTCTTACATTCTCAAGAGAACGGCACCGGTCATCTGTATGGGGGATTCAGGAGATATTCAGACCGATGTTTCACTTGGACTGACGTCAGACGGGAGGCAGGAAAATTCACTGTACCTGTATGATGCGCACGAAGGAGGAGTGGGGTATTCGGAAAAAATATTCCGTAAATTTCAGGAGGCATCAATTCTTGCTCTCAAGGTTCTGGAAGAATGTGAATGCAGTTCCGGGTGCCCTGCCTGCGTTCCGCCTCTGATTCCGGGAATTCGCGATTTGGGGACTGAAGAGCTCCTTCTTGTATCCAATGCAGCGATTGAATGTACTAGAAGCATTCTGGTTTCCATAGCGAGAGGAGAATACTATGAACCTCAGGTAATCATTCAGGCAGAACGTTCAGCGACTGTTCAGAAGACGGAGACAGATGAAGAGGCAGAACGTCTGAAAAAGCGTCTGGAAAGATCATTCGACATTCTTAAGTCAAAAAGGGAGAGAATCTATTAGCACTGTATTCATTCAAAATGCTCTTCTTCATCTGCACGGAATCGGACCTAAAAAACTGAAGACTCTGAATGACAGAGGAATTTATTCCTGGGATGATATCAAGGAAGACACGGAGATTCCTCTGAAGGGAGAATCCCTTCTCAAATTCCGAAAAGATCTGTCCGAGTCGAGAGAATCCGCTGCAAAAAAAGATCTTAATTATCTTGTATATAAAATTCATCCAAAAGAAAAATGGATGGTCCTTGCAGAGTATTTCCGCGATGCAGTTTTTTTCGACATTGAGACCGACGGATACTTCAACAGGGTGACTGCAGTGAGCGCCCTTCACGGGGGCACTCTGAGAAGTTTTGCAAAAAATGAGAATCTGGAAAGTTTTGCAGATCTCCTCGAAGGAGCAGAACTTCTTGTGTCCTTCAACGGAATCTCATTTGATCTTCCTGTGCTCGCGAGGCATTTCCATCTTCCCAGGATTCCCATCCCTCATATTGATCTTCGCTGGGTCCTTCATCAGGAGGGAATTCGCGGGGGACTGAAAAAAATAGAAGAGCAGTTCGGAATCGAAAGACCCTCCGATATTCGCGGGCTGAACGGAATGGACGCTGTGACTCTCTGGTACAGATGGAATGAATGGAAGGATACGGAAGCACTGCATACATTGAAAAGATACTGTTCTGCGGACGTAGTGTCCCTCGCGATCCTGTTTGCCAGACTCATGGAAAAAAAGAATGTGCCGTTCGAAAAGCTGAATGAAAAGGAGCTTTGGGATCTGCTGCCGTAGGACTCTTTTTTGTTTTCCCTCCCATCAAACCCACTTGCCTAACGGAAAAGGCAGTAAATTCTGGTATCAGAGGATTGAATGGAAAAACAGCAGGTAAATTTACAGGATGCAAAGGAACACGGACTCACTGAGGAGGAGTTCCTGCATATTCAGAAAATATTGGGACGTATTCCCAACTCCACTGAACTGGGGATTTTTTCAGGGATGTGGTCGGAGCATTGCTCGTATAAAAATTCCATTTTAAAGATCAAGACCCTTCCTTCCAAATCGGACATTATGCTGACCGAGACCGGCGAAGAAAACGCTGGAGCACTCGATATCGGGGACGGACTTGCGGTGGTATTCAAGATTGAAAGCCACAATCATCCGACTGCAGTGGAGCCTTACCAGGGAGCAGCCACTGGTGTCGGCGGGATTATGAGAGATATTTTTACAATGGGTGCAAGACCGATTCTATCTTTGAATTCACTGCGTTTCGGCAGACCGGAAGACAGCAAAAGAAATACTTACTTATTGAAAAGAGCAGTAAAAGGCATAGGGGATTATGGAAATTCACTTGGGATTTCTGTTTCGGGGGGAGAGCTGTTTTTTGATTCTTCTTTCTCGGTAAACCCTCTTGTCAATGCAATGACTGTAGGAATTGTCCATCGGGACAAGATGGCAAAGGCTACGACTGGGGGCAAGGTCGGAAATGCAGTCTACATTGTAGGAGCTTCTACAGGAAGGGACGGGATTCACGGAGCTTCCTTTGCCTCAAGGGATCTTACCAAGGAATCCGAAGAAAAGCGTTCTGCTGTGCAGGTGGGAGACCCGTTTATGGAAAAACTTCTGCTGGAAGCAACTCTAGAGGTTATCGACAAGGGGCTCCTGGAGGGAATCCAGGATATGGGGGCTGCTGGGATTTCCTGTTCCACATCTGAAATGTCGGCAAAGGGCAAGACAGGGATGGATGTAAATCTGGATCTGGTGCCTTTCCGCGAAACAGGGATGAATACCTACGAAGCGATGCTTTCGGAAAGCCAGGAAAGAATGCTTGTGGTTCCTAAAAAAGGCAAGGAGAAGGAACTGGAGGCTGTATTTGAAAAATGGGATCTGCACGCTGTTCAGATAGGAACAGTTACCGATGACGGAATCCTCAGAGTTAGAATGGGCGGTGAACTGAAGGCAGAGATTCCCGCAGAATCCCTTGTGCTGGGAGGCGGAGCTCCGCGTTATAAAAGAGACGAGAAAAGACCTGCCTATCTGGACGAAGTGAAGCAGCTGGATCTGTCATTAATCAAAGATCTGAAGAAGGAAGATTTCGGATCTGTATTCCTCAAAATGATCAGTTCACTGAATATATGTTCACGTAAGGCTGTGTATGAGCAGTATGATACGGATGTAGGGCTTGTTTCAGTGATCCCGCCTGGAGGGGATGGGGGGCTCGGCAAGGTTCCCGGAACAATGAAAGGGATCGCTGTGTCTGCGGACTGCAATTCCAGATATACATATCTGGATCCTTATGCAGGGGCAGCTTTTGCAGTGGCAGAATCGGCAAGAAACGTATTTGTCACAGGGGCTAGACCTCTCGGAATCACGAACAATCTGAATTTTGCCAATCCGTACATACCTGAGAACTATTATGTATTTTCCGAATGCATCAGGGGAATAGGGGATGCCTGCAGGCACTTCGGTCTTCCTGTCACCGGAGGCAACGTTTCTTTTTACAATGAATCTCCCTCTGGACCTGTGTACCCGACTCCTACGATCGGGATGGTCGGGCTGATTTCCGACATCAGAAATGCTATTCATCCTTTTGTTCAGAAACCGGGTCTTAAGCTCTGTCTTTTGGGAAAATTCAGGCCGACTCTAGGAGGTTCTGAGTATCTGAGAGAGATTCATTCTCTGACGAAGGGTGGAATTCCTTCAATGAATCTGGAGGATGAAAAAAATCTTCAGAAAGCGTATCTGGAACTTGCAGGGAAGGGAATTCTGAAATCCGGAAAGGATCTTTCTCTGGGAGGAATCGTCACGGCTGCATTCAAGACAGCAGCGGATTCCAGGTTTGGTCTTGTTCTGGATCTGAAGAATATTTCCTCATTAAGACTGGATGAAAAATATTTCGGAGAGACAGCAGCATCTGTCATTGTCACCTGTAATGATTCGGATTTTACCGAGGTTCAGAAAACTGCAGAGAAAAACGGAATTGACTGCATTGAAATTGGAAAGACGGTTTCTGAAAGAATTCTCCGAATCGAAGAACTGGGTGCGGAGTTTTCTCTGGACAGTCTGAAGAAGGATTATGAAAGCCGTCTGAGAGAGTATTTTGTCTGATGGACGGGCTTCTGATACTCCTTTCGATCACTGCCGCAGGCGGGCTATGGCTCAGGTTCGTATACAGATATGACAAGGTAGAGCCGGAGCCGATCTGGACTGTGCTCAGGATAGGAGTTTTCGGAGGCCTGACTGCAGCTGTGCTTGCGGTCATCGGGAACGGACTTTTTGAATGGATCACCGGACTTGATGCGGGCCGCAGGAATTCTTTTCTGGGCAGTTTTTTTCTCGCCGGATTTGTAGGAATCTGGGAGGAGCTCTGCAAGGCTTTTGCGGCTGTTCTGTTTCTGGACAAGCTTGAAGAGATGGATGAGCCGATTGATGCTCTGATCTATTCTGCTTCTGTAGGTCTGGGATTTGCGTTCATCGAAAATATCATATATGCATACAAGTCAGGTCTTCTGAATGTAATTGTGCGGTCTGTGACGGCTATGCCTCTGCATGTGGGACTCGGTGCTGTGCTTGGAATCGGAATTGCCAGGAACAAATTCATCGTTCGAGGAAATGTGTTCACTGAAATGGGTCATTTCATCGGTGCTGCTGCCCTGATCCATGCGGGATATGATTTCATTAATTTTTACAGCTCTTCGGCTTTTCTGAATCTTCTTCTGAGCACAGGAATTTCCATCGGCCTGATGTTTCTTGTCAGAAAGAGACTTCTTTTTTTTCAGAACCAGTCTCCTTTTCTGAAAGCGGGAGACTGTTCTCACTGCGGATTCAGCAATCCTCCTGATTCAAAGAACTGCCTGAACTGCGGAAGAGAGATGGCTCAGTTTTTTTTCAAGGTATGCACTCACTGCAGGATCAAGGTGCCTCTGCATTTTGAAAAATGTCCTTCCTGCGACAGAATTTTAGAAACTCCCCCGGAAGCAACTGCACCGGGAAAGCTGGAACTATGGTGAAACATTTATATCTTGTAAGACACGGTGAAACTGAATTCAATCTCGCAGGAGTGATTCAGGGCGGCGGTCTCGACTCGCCTCTCACTGAAAAAGGCCACAGACAGGCAGTGAAGCTGGGCGAATATCTCCGGTCCAATTCATTCATATGCGATTATATTTTTGCCAGTCCTCTGGGCAGGACTATGGAAACGGCAAGGCTCGCCGTCTCCGGGCTTGGAAGAGACATCATTACGGATGATCTTTTGAAAGAAATTGACTGCGGTGATTTTGAAGGCAGGAAGATTGCAGACATTGATCTGGAGAAGCTGTACAGACTCAGGGTGGATCCTAAGGAAAAATATCCTAAGGGAGAGAGCGTTGAGGATGTCAGAGTTAGAGCCGAAAGGTTCATCAGAGGTTTGAAGGACTATCCCGGAGAGTCAGCCATCATTTTTTCTCACGGAAATTTTCTGCGTTCCTTTGCTGCCGCTGCGGCAGGACTGTCTTCCGAATTTTCAATGAAAATCTACATTGAGAACGGTGCACTCTGCTATCTTTTTAAAAGCAGCGAGCATTACAGAATTTCCGTATGGAATTTTACAGGTCATTATGCACCTTTTCCTAAAAAAATTGAGACTTCAGGATAGACAATGAAACTCGGCGAAAAAATTGTAGTCACTGTCTCTTTTCTGGCAACTGTACTAGGAATTGCTTATATTACTCTGGAGGTCAAGAGAAAGAAAAAAACTCCTGACTACCAGGATCTTTCCGCGTATGATCTGCATGGTAAAAAAATCAGACTCAACAATTATCAGGGAAGAGTCCTTGTAGTGGATTTCTGGGCTACCTGGTGCGTTCCCTGCCGTGATGCCGCCGTTGTAGTGGACAAACTGTACCAGAAGGCCCCTCAGGACAAATTTCAGTTTTACGGAGTCAATACAGACCATAATAAGACCTTGAAGGAGATCTCGGATGCAGCACTGGACTTTGGAATGAGTTATGAAACTCTTCTGGATTCCCAGCTGGTTCTTGCCAAAAAATGGTCTGTAGAAGGTCTTCCTACTCTGATTGTGTTTAATCGGGAAGGAAAAATCATCTACAGACAGATGGGTATCCGTCCTGAGGAATATCCTCTTCTGCTCCGAAAAATGCAGGACTGGGAAAATGAGTAATCTCGGAAACAGAGAAATTTATATTGAAAATTTGCAAGCCCTCCGGATTTTGAATAGGGGTGGAGCAAGGCTTCGCAGAAACATTTTTTGTAACTGCTCAGCATAAATTTAAAGCAGAGGGCAGGGATTTCCAATGGGAGACCCTTCGGCGGCTTGTAAAGCGAGCCGCAGCATTGCTCCAATGCTGTCTTAATTTGACAGCATTGGTCGGCAGGCCCCCTGCCATTTTTGATTTCTATTTGCCCGAAGGGCGGAACCAAGCACGGTTTCCACGGCGGGATTAGAAATCTAAGTATTATAATTTAAGGAAACGTATATGAAACAATTTATGACTCCGGAAACAGCAATTCAGACATTTATGAACTGTCAGAAGGAGGGAAAGCAGACTCCGGAAACTGTGATGGAATCCCTTCGTAATTACAGAAACTGGGGCGAGAATCAGCTGATTGGACTTTTAAATGCATCTGCCTATTTTCCTGAACTTCTTTTTGAAGCGGGAATGGAAGATACAATTCAGACTCTCTTGAAAAAGTTTAAGGACAGAATCGTTCCTTCCAGAATTTTTTAGTGGAACAGTCAGTCTCAAACCTGATTTATCAGGAAACAAACCCATACGGTTCAATGACCGCCTTTCTGGAAGATGACGGCAGAACTGTATATCTTTATCTTCAGTCCGAATTTAATCCTGAACTCAAGATGAAGGCCCTTTGGATCAAGAACAGAATTTCCTCTCCTGAATCCAGAAATGAATCCGATCTGAAGCTTGGATTGGCCCCGCTTCTCTGCAAGGGAGAAGTGACTTCGGATATGACAGAGGAAGAAATCAGAAAAGAAGACGTTCATCTGATCTGGACTGAAGAAGGAGATGGGCTGGGGCTTTTCTGGAAGGAAAAACTGACTGCATTTCTTCCTCCCTGGTCTGGCCTGAAAGGAATACACGGATATTCGAAATATGCCGCAATTGATTCCATCACTGCAAGTCCGATGGGGGATGCAGAGAACGGGGGAGTGATCGCAGACAGAATTCGTGCATCTGAAAAATACTGGGAGTCGCGTTCAACTGAAGGGAACTGGAAATCGGTGCAGAAGCTGAGAATGGATTATCTGGAAAAACTTCTGGGTCCTCATAAAAAATACTGGTCCGCCGACGGAGGGAAATTTCCTCCTCTTGCCATTGCCAGATTTGAAAGTCCTGATTATCCGGATACTGTGATTTATTCCACGGTGGGAATGAGTGCACAGTCCATGCCGGGAGTAGAACTGTATCACAAAGAATATACAAAATATTCCAGAATTGAACTTGTATTTGCTCAGAAAAAAGGAACAGAAGAAGACAGAACAGAATCCTGGATTCCTCACGCACTGGGCGAGCTGATCAAGTTTCCCTGGATGATGGGAAAATGGTTCGGTGAAGGACATTCCATTTCTATTCCGAGGAAAGATCCGAATGCTCTCTATCTGAATTTTACTCATTTTTTCTTTACTTCAAATCCTCCTGCTGTAAAGACTGATTCAGGTCTTCTGGAAGCACCCTGTCTCTCCGATCTGGTTTCGGAAAACGGACTGAAGGTGAATTTTCTTTTTCTGATTCCTGTGACTGAAGAAGAAGTTCATTTTTCCAAGTCGGAAGGATCGGCATCTCTCCTGAAATCATTTACTGAAAAAGGATTCGGCTGGGCTCATGATTCAGAAAGAGAAAGTCCTGTCTGAACCTCTCTGGAAATTTTTTTCTGCAGGATTTGTCGTCAGTGCGGTTCTTGCTTCTCTGATCTGCAGGCCTGCAGATCCCGACTATGTCGGAAAGGTGATGAAGAACCAGACATATTCAGGTTTCATCTCCAGAGATTTTTTCCAGGTGGTTGTAGAGGTGCCTTATCCTTCTGACGATATGACAATTCTTGAAGAAAGAGAATTCTGCAGGGAGCAGTCAGTTGCCTACAGAGACGACAAGGCAGTCCCTCTTTTGGTGGACGTCGCTATGGAGAATCCTAAAAATAAAAAAAGAGCCGTTGAACGATTCAGATCAGATGCCGATTCTCTCAGGTATCCTTCTCTCAGGGAAAAAGTATCCGATCTCTCCAATGCTTCGGACAGAAGACTTCTGAATTTCAAGAATGCAGATCTGAACAGAGGGGCTTTTTCCTGGTTTCTTGGATCCATGTTCCTGCATAAGGAAGACTATTCCGTAAAGAATAAATGCACATTCATATACAGGCTGATTGAAAAGGATCTGTTTGCAAAGGTGGAAAACACTCTTCTTCCCGTACCTGTAAAACCGGTCCCTGCAAAGGTGTTTACTGAAACTTCCACCGGAACCTCCGGTACAGGCACCGCGACTGCCACAGGAACGGGAATGATTCCAGGACTGCCTCCCGGAGTTCAAATGAGATGAGGCAGATATTTTATATCCTTATATATTTTTTTTGCATTTCTTTGTATTCTGATGATTCCATAATCAGAAATGTCAGGTATCTGATTCAGAATCCGGATGTGTATTCATTCAGTAAAGAGTCCGTTCTCCGAATCAGAAACGGAATTCTTCTTCCTCCCGAAAAATCTGCCGACAAATCAGGGAAGACAGTATATGCAGTGCCTGCCTTCTGTGATGCAGGAGTCACTCTGACCTCCGATTCACTCGGCGGTGCGGCAGACGGAGCAGGGATAAGAACATCATTCCGTTCTTTTCTTTATCACGGTTTCACTCATGTCATGAGCATCGCAGATACGCCATCATTAAAGAACATTTACAAGGACTCCGTATCCGGAAAAATTCCAGGTCCTGAAATTCTTTTTTCAGGGAAAATCATTCTCCC
>DAORDI010000147.1:0-12921 GCA_035345895.1 Leptospiraceae bacterium | reverse complement strand
TGCTGTCTCGGAAAAAAACGATACTGAGCTTGTGCTGGCAGCGCTTTCGGAAGCACTGAAATACAGATGAAATCGTATTTTATAATGATTTTGCAATTAAAATAAGAGCTATTTTATCCTCATCTGCGCCTTGATGATGGCCTTATTCTTGTACATGGATACGTCTGAATAATGGAGAAGTTCTTCTTTTGTGTTTCCGTTTTCCGGGAAGAATGCATAGCCGATGGAAACAGACGGTTCAATTTCTTTTTTTTTGGCCTGAAATCGGTAATCGGGCAGGGTGTTTCTGAGCCGGTAAATAAATTCCTGAGCCTGCCGAAGATCCGCTTCAGGAATCAGGACTGCAAATTCGTCTCCTCCTATTCTTGCACAGAATCCGTTTTCAGGAGCACTTTTGCGGATTGCATCTGCAGTATTCCGAATCAGTACATCTCCGAACGCATGTCCGAATTCATCGTTCACCGGTTTCAGACTGTTGATGTCAATGGATATTACGGCAAACTGTCTTCCTTCATTCCTGCTCTCTTCAATCAGTTCATCAAAATAATTTTTGAAGGATCTTCCGTTGTGCAGCTCCGTCATTTCATCTGTATTGGATGCAAATTTAGCCAGCACGAGTTTCTGCTGTATGCGCAGAAGCGCCTTGATTCTGATCAGAAGTTCCTGCATATCGAGAGGCTTTTCCATATAATCATCTGCACCCATACGGAACGCAATCGGATAATTTTCCTTCTTGGAATCTGAAGAACAGATAATAATCGGTGGTCTTGTGTTTTCTTCCAGTTCTTCCAGAAGATCATATCCGGTCTTGTCCGGAAGATTGAGATCGAGTATGATGAGATCAAATGTATCCTCGCTCATCATTTGAAGGGCCTCCTGTATTGTGCCTGCATCAAAAAAAAGCAGACCGTTTTTCTCAAGGACCCGTGCAACGGTTTTTTTCAGTAAAACATCATCCTCAATCATCAGAATTCTTTTCTGTTCCAGCGAATTTTCTGAAGGAGCAGTTTCCTTTTCATTCATCAGTCGGCTCTTCTGCATTTCATTTACAAGTTTTTCTGTCTGATGCGTGAGAGCAGATTCGATTGTGATTCTTTCAGTGATGTTCTCCGCAATTGCAAGGCCGGTGTCCTTTTCGGAAGAAAGCTTTACTGCGGAAATGGAAACCCAGACTGTCTGACCGTTCTTTTTCTGAAACCGTATTTCTGTCTTGAACCCCTGAATATTTTCACTGAACTGAGCTTCTGTCAGACTTAAAAAATTGAATACATCCTCCGGATGCATAAATTCCGTGAAGGAGGCTGAAATCAGCTCAATCCTTGAGCATTCCAGAATTTCAAGAAATGCAGGATTTACATCCTGAATGATGCAATCATTATTATATATCACCATTCCCAGAGGGGAATAGTTGAAAATCTGTTCGTATCTGTTGTCAAACTGCATTATATGGAAGGCTGTCCGTTTTTCACGGACAGCCGTTTTTTTACGAGTAAATCTCTTTGATCAGATTTGCGTACTTGTCAGTGATTACATTTCTTTTCATCTTGTAAAGATTTGTCATTTCGTCTCCGACTTCCATCGGTTTAGGAAGGAAACGGAAATCAGTCACCTTTTCAAATCCCTTGAATCCGTTTTCGCTTGAAATCGTATCCTTGATGATTTTTGAAAAATGAGTCACTACTTTTGCATTCTTGTTCAGGTCTTCTCCAGGCTTGATCTGGAACCCTGCTTCCACAAGTCTTTCCAGGTTAGGATAAATCAGTGCACCCAGTGATTTCTGATCCTGACCGACAACCATTACATTCTGAATCAGTGCATTCTGAAGAAGAAGGTTTTCTATTGGGACCGGTTCCACGTTTTCACCGCCCAGAAGAACCACAGTGTCCTTGACCCTTCCTCTTACAGAGAGAGTTCCGTTGAAACTGATGAAACCCAGATCTCCTGTGTTCAGCCATCCGTTTTTCAGCACTTTGTCCGTCGCTTCCTGATTCTTGTAATATCCCTTCATCACCTGAGGGCCCTTCACATGAATGATTCCCATATGACCCACAGGGACTTCCTCTCCCTGGTCGTTCAGTATTCTGATCTCTGTGCCTGGAGGCGATACTCCTACGCTTCCTTGAATGATCTTGTCCTTCTGACGGACAGAAATAATCGGTGAGCATTCAGTCATTCCGTAGCCCTCATATACAGGGATTCCAAGTACATTGAAGAATTCGTCCACATGAGCAGGAAGAGCTCCTCCCCCGGAAATCGTTCCTTTCAGTTCGCCCCCGAGCGCCTCTCTGATCTTTCCGAAAACGACTGAATCAAGAATCTTGTTCGGTATGAAAAGATTTGCCGCCGTGAATGCAGCCTGTGCAATCTTAGGAAATTTTTCCATTTCATTTTCTCTTTCAGTCTGAAGCTTGTTTCCCTGCAGGTAGTCCATACTCGCCTTGAAATTCTTGCTGATGTCGTACGCAGTGTTGAACAGAACCTGACGCAGAGGCTCCGATTTTTCCACTTTCTGTCGGATTCCAAGATACAGGTTTTCCCAGAGTCTCGGAGCGGATGCCATAAAATGAGGCTTCACTTTCTGAAAATCATCTCTCAGATCGCGGATGTTTGTATAGTAGATCTGTGCACCTTCAGAAAGGATTGCATAGTCCATTGCTCTTTCAAAGATATGCCATACTGGAAGAATGGAAAGCGCTCTTGCACCCTTGATGACATCCACCATCGGCGGAACCATCTTGACATTGTATACCATATTTCTGTGGGACAGCATCACTCCCTTAGGCATACCTGTTGTACCGGAAGTGTAAATGATGGTGAACAGATCGTCTTCCTTGACTGCTTTTGCACGCTTGATGAGTTCAGCCAG
Source organism: Leptospiraceae bacterium (assembly GCA_035345895.1). GTDB lineage: Bacteria > Spirochaetota > Leptospiria > Leptospirales > Leptospiraceae > DAORDI01. The sequence continues at coordinate 10,055 of DAORDI010000147.1, read as the reverse complement.
TTTAGTCGTTCTGAGTGTTCTTCCTTTTTCTATCAGATCTGAAAGGGAGAGCACTCTTTCATCTCCTCCGGATTTGAAAGCCCTGTCGAGAACAATGAATTTCTTTACAGGAGTCTTGTCTGCAATAGGAAGAACCTGCTTCAGAAGTTTTTCATGTTCAATGAAACAGAATTTGCTTTCGCTGTGTTCAAGGATATACTGTATCTCCTGAGCAGTCGAATCCGATCCTCTCGGAACATTTGCCGCACCGTTCAAAAGAACTGCGAGGTCGGCTGTAAACCATTCCAGTCTGTTGTCGGACATCAGGCCCACTTTGTCATTCGGTTCAAGACCCAGATCCATAAGTCCCAAACCTGCATTTTCAGCGTCTGTATAGGCCTCTCTGAGAGTTGTTCCTTTAAAATTCTTCTGACTGTCTTTTGAGAAGAGAGTCGGTTTGTCTCCAAATTCCATTACCCTGAGAAGAAACATCTCATTCAGAGTTCTAAACTGATTGCTCATAAGTCATCCCTGTTAAAAAAATAATCTCGGTACGAAGTTTGGAAAGGCAGACAGATTTGAAAAGAAATTTTTAATCGAAAAAAAGATTCTGCTTTTCACAATGAGAAGTGCAGGTACTATGGTTCTTCCAATGGCAGAGTTCTATCATAAATATGCAAACATCATCGATTTGATCATGATGCCGTTCACATACGGTTTCGTCGGCTGGTTCACTAACTGGGTGGCCTTGAAAATGACTTTTTATCCGATCCGGTTCTGGGGAATTTATCCTCCTTATCTGGGCTGGCAGGGGATTATACCCAGAAAGGCATATAAAATGGCTTCCAAATCAGTGGACATCATCACTGGAAGGCTTCTGAAAATCGAAGAAGTCTTCGACAAAGTGGAGCCGGAAGGGATAGAAAAGGAAATGCGTCCTCTGGTAGAAGAAATGATCCAGGAATCCACCAGAGACATTATTGAACAGATCAATCCTGCTATCTGGGTGATGCTTCCTGAAAATGTGAAGGCCGACATCTATAAGAATTCCAAGGCACAGGTTCCTGAATCCTTTCGTCAGATTATTTATGAACTGAGAAAAAACATCCTGCAGGTATTCGATCTGAAAGGGATGGTGCTGAAAAAGCTCTCCGGAGACAACGTAAAACTTGTCGTAGATATGTTTCAGAGCGTAGGAGGACCGGAATTCCGATTTATCGAGGTTTCCGGATTTTATTTCGGGGTCGTCCTCGGGAGCATACAGGCAGTCATCTGGAATTTCTATCCTGAATGGTGGACTCTTCCAATTCAGGGTATCATTGTCGGTTATCTGACAAACTATCTTGCTCTCGAAATGATTTTCCGTCCCTATGAAGAAAAGCAGTATCTGTTCTTCAAATACCAGGGACTGTTTCTGAAAAGACAGGATGAGGTTTCCAGACAGTATTCCAGTTTTGTCGCCACTCATATTCTGAATGCAAGAAACATTCTGGAAGAAATTCTGTATGGTCAGGCAGCAGACGCTGTTCTGAACATCATCCGAAATACAGCGATCAAATCCGTTGAAAACACTGCCTCGGTTGCAAAGCCTGTCATCTCGGTTGCGATAGGGACTGAGAAATACAAGCAGATCAAAAAAGACATTGTAGACAGAATGATGCAGCTCGCTCCAAAATCGATAGAACGGATTGAAGGTTATGTGACCAAGTCAATGGATCTGGAAGAGACAATGTACCAGAGAATGAGAAAACTGTCTCCTCAGGAATTCGAGTCCGTCTTAAGATCAGCATTCCAGGAGGATGAGCTTCTTCTGATTCTGATCGGGGCGGTTCTTGGTGCGATTGTGGGTCTGGGACAGGCAATCTATATGAAGCCTGAAATCTGGAAGCTCATCTGGCCTTTCTAATACGAAAAATTAAAACTGTTCGGAGCCGGCTTTTGCCGGTTCTGATTATTTCTCATGCAGCAGCATACTGAAAAAATACTGAAAGAAATCATCATTAAAAAAACACCCTACAGGAAAAGGCAGATCATCTCGATCTCTCTCCTGTTTCTGGCAGCACTTGTATTTTCTGTTTCCATCATACTGGAAAAAGAAATCCATAAGGTTTCGCCATTGCTTCTATTTCTTCTGAAACACGGGTCTGAAGGAGGGATGGTTGGAGGACTCTGTGACTGGTTTGCTGTCTGGAAAACTTACAATGCAATTGAAACGGACAGTCAGGATGTTGCAGATGAAATTGGAAACTGGGTTTCCACTGATCTTTTAAACCAGCACACTCTCAGACTGCAGCTCAATCAGATTCTGGAAGACCAGGAGATGCAGAAACAGATCATTGGACTGATCGAAACCTATTTTGATACGGAATCCAATACAAGAGCCATACTGGAAAGAGTTCTATCCAAGGTGGAAAAACCTCTTACCGAATTTATTACAAATTATAATTTTTCGAATGCGGAAATCCGGCTGATCAGTGATACCACAAGCGACAAGACAATTGTGAACACAATCAAGATCTGCATCGGAGATACACTTGTGCATATGGCAGAGGAAGCCAGGTTCAAGGATCTTCTGAACCGGTTCATAAGGGAACAGAATATTCTGACTAAATTTCTTTCCAATTTCATCAATATCCCTGAAATCATCCGAAGTTATGGGGAAAAACTGAAAAGAGGCGAGTCTGCAGAAAGCGAGGAGGAGTCCTATCTGGATGAGGTGGTCACTGTCATTTCGCTCAGTGCAGACAAGTACATTCTTTCCTGGCAGAATCTTTCTTCAGAACAGAAGGCAGACGCTGTGGAAGCCCTGGTATTCAAGCTGAAAGAAGCATTTTTGGACATCACAGTCCGTTTTATTATGGAACATAAAGACTATCTGAAAAGCCAGAGAACCCTTGCGGAATACGAGCCGGTCAGAGAAGTCTTTTATCTTATAGAGAGCAGGATTGACGAGAATGTATCCCATTTCATCGGCGAAAAGATTTCCGCAAGGCTGAAAAGTCAGGATCCAAGGGACTTCAGAGAAAGACTGGAATGGCAGACCAGAAATGTGCTGGAAAGCATCAGGATAAACGGAACCATACTTGGATTTGCATTGGGTGCACTCATCGGGACTGTCCATTTTTTCATTCACTGAGGCGGTCTGAAAAAATCTTTTCAAAAGATGAGTCGGAACAAGCTTTGAAAAAGAACGAGGAGCTGAAAGTTCAATGAAAAAATTCATTCAGAAAATACTGAATCTGTTCAGAAAAAAAAGAGAGGAAATCCCTGCAGAAACAGAAGACCTGATCGGCCCTCTGAGTTTTGATGAGGAATTGAAAAGTCTCAGAAAAAAATTTCAGGACTTTCTTCTTACATCCAGGGTTGATTCCGGAACTGTAGTCAAAAGAAGAAACTACTCGCTTTCCAAAAACGGTCCGACTCTTTTCCGGCTCGAAGGCACAGAGTCTTCCGGAAAAAATTTCTCAATTGCCGTTGTCACGGGTTCACAGCTTCAGAGCACTGAAGAAAAGACCGGCGGACTGATTGTTGTGACGGAAGCTCAGCTGAACAAGGCGATTCAGAAGGAGTATGCTACCTTGGAAGGGTTTCTGAGCAATTTCAAGGATTTGAATCTGAATGATTCCTCCTATCAGGAAACAAAAAAGAACGGATGGAAAGAAATTGCATCATGGAAGACATTTTATCTGGAACAGATTTTTCTCAAACTTCGTCCTGATGAAATTGCCATTCTTCTTGTTGTTCTCGATGATACCTTTCGGAGTACATTTATGAAATGTTCCTCGCGAAGATTGAAGGAAATTATCAGAAATGAACTGTTTTTCCTGAACCAGAGTGTGAATTCAGCAGATTTGAATCCGAACAGTTCCAATGCTGAACTTGGAGATTATGACAAAGTATGCTCCCGCTTTTTTTCTGTGAAAAGAGAAGTGGAAAAAAAGATGGAAAAAGATGCGGAAGAAAACACTCAGCGCAGATAATCTGAGGCTCTGTGCAGAAAAGGGTGAAACTGTCATACTGGACGGAATTTCATTCAGCCTGGAACCGGGAAGAATCCATGTGCTGGCAGGCGCATCCGGAAGCGGAAAGACAACGGCGGCACTGACAGTTTTCGGAATTATTCCCAAAAACTTTATACTAAGCTTTTCTGATTATAAAATTCTGGAAAAAGACTATTCTGAAAAGAAAGAACTGGAAAGGCTTTACGGTAAAAAAATTGTTCTGATTCCTCAGAATATCTCTTCCTGTTTTCACCCGTATTTTTCACTGTCGTCCCAGATCCGTGACTATCTGGAAGGGGCGGTATCCGATTCTGAAATTCTTGGCATTCTGAAAAGTGCAGGCATCAGAAATCCTGAAGAAAAAATGAAAAGGAACCCGATTTCCCTCTCAGGCGGAGAAAGACAGAGAATCCTTCTGAAGACAGCACTGCATTCTTTACCGGAGCTGATTGTGGCAGATGAACCCAGTTCTGCACTTGATCCGGTATTTGAAGAAGAAATCCTCGAAGAGCTGGTCGGGGCGGTCAAAAACAGAAACTCTTCTCTTCTGCTGATTTCTCACAATGCACGCATTATCCGCAAGTATGCCGATTCGGTTTCTGTGTTCAACAGGGGGAAAATTCTGGAAACTGCAGAGAGAGAGAAACACGGATTTACTCTCAAAACAGAGTATGCAAAAAATCTGCTTTTATAAATTTAGCTGTAGATGAAGTTACTGTCGGTACTATTTCTGTCTCTTTTTTTCGGGAGCCTGCATTCAGCTCCCAAAATTGAAAAAATTGATATTTCTGCATATCCGATGATACGGGTCTTTATATTTGAGGACTACAGACGCCGACTGGAAGAGGAAAAAATCATTATTCAGGAAAGAATTGATGAGGAAGTGTACAGTATTTCCTCTGCAGAGATACTCCGTTACAGGAATCCAAGACCTGTAAATGTCCTTTTTTCCATAATGTCCTCCACCTGGGAAAAGAATAAGTCATCCAAGGAAGCCGCAATGATGATATCCTCTCTTCTGAAGGATGAAGACAGGATTTATCTCCATTTTTTTTCCGGGGAAACAGAAGGTTTTCTGGAAAACCTGAACAAGGCAAACATCTCAGGCCGACTGGACTCTATTCCTCAGGGCGGTGAAGGATCTGTTCTTCATTTTCTGGACGGAAGGACAGACAGGTTTTCGGCTCTGCCTTCACCGAATGTTTTTTTTCTTTTTGTTCCTGAAAAACCGAAGGATACATTCAGCAGAAATTCAAAGTTCCTGAAATATGCTGAAAAGGTAAAGCTGCCGTTCCGAATCATAGGCATCGAGGATACAATGTATTCAGCAATGGCAGAGAGTGCCCGGGGAAAATTCTTTGCCTACAAGGATCAGAACTGGCTCTCCGATGCAGAGAAAATCATTGCAGCAAACAGAAGGCCTGCCGCCGTCATAGAATACAGAACTGCATTTGATGAAAACTGGCTTTATCTGATTTTAGGAAGAGAAATTACTGTTCATCTGAATATATCTGAATTCCAGTCGGAGGTGAAATATACAGCAAGCATTCCTTCGCTTCTCGGCGCTTTCATGGAAAATACTTTTTTCGTAATTATTTCCGGGATTCTGCTTGTCGCCTTCTGCCTTGTGTTTCTGATCCTTCTGGAGAGAAGAATTACTTCCTACAAGAGAAAAGATTTTCTGAAGAAAATGGAAGAGAAGAAAAAAGCTGATCTGTATTATCAGGAAAACCGAACTTATGCAAGCACTGCATCCGGACTTCTCAATTCCAAGTCTGCATCACATCAGGAAGAGGAACTGGAACTCGACATTGATCCGGATGTGACAACAGAAGAATATATGCCGGCTCTTTCCGGAATAAGAATCAACAAGGATGAGAATGCTGTTTCCTACAGCAAGGCATTTCTGATTCTGAAAGAGGGTCCAAATCCAGGACGTCAGTATATGATCAATCAGGCAGAAATCACTATAGGCAGTCTTCCAACCAACGATCTGGTTCTTCTGGACAGGACAGTCGATTCAAGACATGCCAGAATAAGAAAAATAGATGGTGTATATTATCTGTTCGATTTAGTATCGAAAAACGGGATCAGCCTGAATGGAAAAAAGCTTCTTAAGCCAAGATCTCTGAAGGATTCAGATGAGATACGTCTGGGAAAATCACTTTTAATATTTAGAGGAAAGGATGAAATTTGATTCTGAGTTCCTGAAATCGGTAAAGTCCGAAAGTTATGTTTCGCCTAAAGTGGAACGAAGAAATGCAGAAGGCAAAGGAGCAGGTCTTTTCGCCCTCGAAAAAATAGGCAAGGATGAGATAGTGAGCATTTCAGGCGGTGTAATTATCCCTAAGTCTGAATGGAAAAAATTCAGGGAAGAAAAAGGAGACTATGCATATTTCATTGATGATGAGTTTCTGATTGCGCCCCTGAATCCTGAAGATCCAAGCGATGACTGGAGAATGAATCACTGCTGTGAACCGAACTGCGGAATTCGCGGGCAGATTATTTTTACTGCACTCAGAGACATTGAACCTGGGGAAGAACTTACCTTTGACTACTGTATGACTGAATCTGATGAAGAATATTCAATGAACCTTTCCTGCTCACGGGAAACCTGCAGAAAAAAATTTACAGGTGCAGACTGGAAAAATCCTGAACTTCAGGCTAAATACAGAGGATATTTTTCATTATATATTGAACAAAAGATTTCAAGACTGTCAGACTGAAAATAATTTTCTTACGTCTGCCTTCTTTGGAAGGAATTCAATGCTCCGGAAATGATTCAGAATGAACATAAATAATGATTCTGCTGAAAAATCCGCAAATATCAGAAAACGGCTGGAAACAGAAAAACTTCTGATCCTGCCGAACGTCATTTCTTCAGTCAGAGTGTTTCTTCTTCCTTTTTTTCTTTTCTTTGGAAGAAAATACAGCACAGATCGCAGTATTTTACATCTGGTTTATATCTATCTGCTGTTTTTTATTATGTCTGCATCTGATATTCTGGACGGGTTTGTCGCAAGAAAGCTCAGGCAGGAAACCGTATTCGGAAAGTATATGGATCCTGTCTGCGACAAGATCACTGCAATACTCTCACTTCTCATGCTCTCTCTTTATTACTCATTTCCATGGATACTGTTTTATCTTGTCTTTTTAAGAGAGATTCTGGGAACTGCTGTCGGGACTGTCCTTTTTTTCAGATACAAGGTGCAGGGAAATCCCAATTTCGCAGGAAAATTGACTGTATGGGCATCCGGTTTTACCATACTCTGGTACATTTCTTCCTATGAGATTTCAGTTCCTGAACAGTTTCTGCATATCCCTGCCTGGCTCCTTTTTTCAGTCTATGTTTATGCTGCTCTGGGATATTTAATATCATTTCGTAATGAAATACTGAAAGCGGATCAAAACTCTGAATGACCCGCTTGAAATCTGTATGCTTTAAACGCTTTAATCTCTTTCTGCAGATTTATTCGATTTGCCTGATGTTTTCAGAAAATGACAGTGTCCAGACAGCAATATCGTCTTTGTGTAACATGAGTGATTTATTCTGAAATCTTCCTCAGCAGAAGACCTTTTTCTTTTCTGACGGGATCTTCATTTTTAAATCTGGATTTCAGAATTTGGAAAAACTCTTCATCTTTTTCAGCCGACAGTGCCATTTCAGATTTTATGAAGGGCTTGTTCTTGTTTTCGTCATAATTTAAAAAGCTTACAGTTTTTATTTCAGGATTTCTAACTATATTGTCTGCAATCTTTTTCAGATCCAAACCTTTTTTCAGACAGATTACAGTCATTTCCAGATGATCAAGGCCGGCCGCATTGCAGAGAAAAGAATTAGTGAATACGTGCAAGTCTGATTTCACTGATTTATGAAAAACACGAATGTCTTTCTGAACGTTAAATGCATATTTCAGAACCAGGACAGCAGTGAAAGAGATTAAGGAAGACACAGCTAGACATCCAATTAGGACAGCCTTTCTCTTCTTTCCTGCAGTTTCATCGTCCCAGAGCTGATATAGTCTGAAAAGGGGAAGGAGAGCCAGAATATGATACCTTCCATTCACAGTAACTCCGTTATTGGGTGCAGACAAGCCTACAGATAAGAGAAAAAGGAATGATGTCCACAGAAGAAATTTTATTTCCTGAGTGCCTTCCTTTTTTTTAAGGAAAAATAAGATTGGAATGAGAAGAAAGACAGAGTGAAGCAGTATTCCTATCTTTGGAATGCCGTTGTCATAAAAAAAGAATACTGTGGACAGCAGGTTCACTGTGCGGTCTCCTGCCGTAACCTTGTTTTCAATGTAATTATAGATATACCGAAGTCCAAAAGGATGTCCGTAATAATGGCTGTTCCAAATCAGAAGAAGAAGGAGCGGAATTGTCCCTGCCAGAAAAAACGGCAAAAATTTTCGAAGCCAGGGAATTTCTATTTTTTTTCTCCCTGAAAAAAACTCGCCTGCAGCCAGTGAAATTAAAAAGAGAATTGCTTCAAGTCTCAGCCAGACAGTAAGTGAAACAGTAAAGACAGAAAAAAATAAAAACTTTAAGCTGTCATTTTCTCTGAATTTTATCCAAAAGTAAAACCCAAATGTATTGATCAGGAAGAACAGCGCATTTTCACTGAACTCGCTTATCAGAGGAAATAGAACAGTAAGAACCAGCATTATTATGCCGTTTTCTGCCGAGATGAGCTTTTTCTTGAATAGGAAAAAAACTGCAAATGCAAAAGGGACAGAAAAAATAAATGGAAAATACATATAGGGTATTCTCAGCAGGACCAGGACGGAGGCAATTGCTGCCAGCATATCAGGAAATACACTGAACAGACCGGTCTTTGTCTGTACTGCAAATGAGCCGCTGAAAAAAAATGTTTCAAATGTGCTGTCAATTTTTTCCGATCCAGGGTGAAGACTGAAAGACTTAAATCCGTTTGAAACAAAAGAATCTGTCTGAATTGCTTTCAGAAGAGCATCAGAAGTAAAGGAATTGTCTGTTCTGAGAGTAATGTGAAATATTGTCAGTATTGCCAATAATACCAGAAGCAGATGATTGTGAATAATTTTTCTCAAAAAGTCCTCCTCTATTTCAGAAATGCATTCTGAATGATCAGTGATTATTTAATGATTCTTTCAGTTTTTCAAGCCGATCAAAATCAGTAGTATTCAGTTCAATGGGTGTAAGTGTTACACAGCCCTTAGAATAAGCTTCAAAATCTGTCTCCGGAGTCAGATCATTGCCTAGTTCTGAACCCCCCAGATAAAATTCATATATTCCATCCACAAATTCTGTCACTTCATAAGTGTCATGGTAGATTCGTTTCCCTAATGACACCGCACGAAGTGACTTCTCGACAGAATCAAAATTCGGGGGAAAATTTATGTTGTAGACACATCCTGGCTGAAAAACAGAATGCAGATTTTCAAAAATCTCGAAAAACGCTTCTGCTTCTCTCTGATAGCTCACATCTTTTCCAAATCGTCCTGAACTTACTGAAAAAGAAAGGATGCCGTGAATCGAAGCATGTCTTGCTGCACCTACTGTCCCGGAATAATGAACGTCATGACCCATATTCACACCCCTGTTGATGCCGGATACGACTGCATCAATTTTCGGAAAAACGTTTCCGTGCAGTCCAATATTCACACAGTCGCAGGGATAACCGTCTACAATGACTCTGTTTTCAGAATGTTTCTCCACTCTGATTCTGTCAAAGATGGAAAGTGCCTGAGATGTAGCTGACTTTTCTTTCAAAGGTGCAATGAGATATACATGATGCTTTTTCCTCAGCACCTTTTCCAATGCAAGGATCCCTTCACTTCCTATCCCGTCGTCATTTGTAATCAGAATGTTCATTTGTCTGTTTTTCTCTGTCCTGCTGCCTTGTACAGACAGCACTTGCCGACTGCTTTACAGGTATGCTTTTAACATACCAGCTTTCAGCCTTAATGGAAACTGTCAAGTTCTTCGATCCTGATTCAGCGCTATGCCGATTTTCGGATGAACAGAAAGACCTTTAAACTAGTTTTCAAAAGTCTTTGCGTATTTATTTGTTCACGACTCAGTAAAATCAAG
>DAORDI010000146.1:0-13029 GCA_035345895.1 Leptospiraceae bacterium | reverse complement strand
CAGAGAACTCTTCTTTTGTACAATTCTTTTTTTCGCTGAGTAGTTACGATTTTTCTAATATTTTCTGAAAATTACAGCGTTCAGACAGCATATCGTATCTGCGTAAGGTGAGCTATAAAGAAATAGTTCATAGGCTTGTTCTATCCTCCGCACCAAAATGTGCCTCTTCACACCTGCTATGCTTCAAAAAATCCGAAAATTTTTCATCCGTAAATGAAACATTGTTGCATTTAAATAGATCCAAGAATTAATGACACTGAGTTGCATTTACGGATTATGAAGAAAAACACCTCATTTTTCAAATCAATGGACAGCGGAAGTCTTTCCAGCATCCATAACGACGGAATTTCCTATGTTATTCTGGAAAGAGAACTCAGCGATTCGATTCACAGAAGCATCAGCTTTGCAAAAGAACTGAATCTGCAGTTTCAGTCAGATTACCTGTCACTGAAGCATAACATAGAAACAAAGATGAGAGAATCCTATGATTTGCTGAAGCATTTATTCCTAGATACAATGTATTGCGCTGAATTGTACAGAACAGTATCAGGGAAGAGAAATTTCCGAATAAAACTGAATACGGTCAGTTCAGTCACCTGCCCAAGATTTCACTGTGATTTTACCGTACTCAGGATGCTCTGCACCTATACAGGTCTGTCTACACAGTTTATAGAAAGAAAAGGCAGGAATTTCGGCTTTCCGATCAATGAAACTCTGATAAGTAAAGAAGAGATCATAAGTTCAGGAACGGGAAATATAATGATTATGAAGGGAGAAAAATATCAGAATAATGCAGGGAATGGGCTGATTCACAGATCACCTTCTGCGAACGAACAGCGAATTCTCCTGGTTATTGATGAATGAGAAGGTGAGAATATGAAAAAACTTCCAGTCACTGTTTTATCAGGTTTTTTTAGGATCAGGAAAAACTACACTCCTGAATCATATATTGGACAATCACGGAGGACTGAAAGCTGCTGTCATCGTAAACGATATGAGCGAAATCAATATAGATGCAGAACTGATCAGCTCCGGAACTTGATCCTCAGAATATTAAATCAGCTTATCAAGATATTTGTCCGGTTTCATCTCCAGCGTCACAAGCTCACCATTGTAAAATATACTGCAGATCATCCAAGGCACTGGAAGTTTATGCCCGTCTTCCCTGGATCTGATTTTATGAATTTTCAGAGGAACACTCTTTTTCTCCGAATACTTTTTTAATGATTCATTAATGTAATAATCATTAAAAGGACAGGTCTCTGAATAATACACAGAAATTCCTTTTCTGTCAGGACTCACTCCCTTTCTGGCAGTATCCTTGATCCTTGGCATCTCTGCTTTCTCATTAAATTTCAGTGCCCAGAGTTTGAAAAATGGAGGAGCCTCGTCAATGATATTGAACCCCTGCATTTTTAAGAATTTCGGGTCGCTCATGAAAGGTCTTTTTTTATCGCTCGAAACCGCGATGATCCCATTCATTTTCTGTTTTTTTGCATCCTCAATGCATTCATTCAGAAGCAGCTTCCCGTACCCCTGCCCTTTGAACTGTCCAGAAACCCAGAAACAGTTGATGACCATATATTTTCTGCCTTCCAAAGGGAGCCAGGAAATCTCAATTGGGCAGTATTCAATAAAAACCTTGCCTCGAACATTCAGTTTTTTGAAAGTGTATCCGTTCTCAAATTCATTTTGCAGCCATTCTTTTTTATTTTCATACCCTGCACTGCATTTCCTGTCACTGAAGCCGCAGCAGATATGCTCTTCTGCAATATTCTTTTCAGTCAGCTGAAGTATTTGCTCTTTCATATTATATATATTTATATAAAAAACTCGAATGTCAAGCAGTTTTCCGAATCTCTGATCTGTAAAATTCGAAGATGAGATTCAATGATCTGCGTTCGGATCATAATTGGAAAACTGAGCAGTAAAAAAAAGTCGCATAGATTTTAAAGTCCTGTGTACTGGAGAAATAGAGACTTTGAGTAAAAATTTCAATTCGTGTCTCAGGACGAAGAAGAATGAAAAAGACAGCCTCAGCGAAGAAAAAAAAGCCAGTAAGGAAAAGTCTATGGGAAAAAAGCCTCAGATCATTCACAATGGTCGGTCCAGTCGACAATTCTAATATTCGGGAAATTAAGTCGGAGGAAGGGCTTTCTCCAAAACTGATCATTTCTCTTCAGAAAGCAAAGGTCAAAAGCACAGAAAAAGTATATCATAAAACAAATACCATCATTCATAAAATATTCTCTGTCTATTCAACTTCCCGGTCAAAAGTACCCTCTTTGTATATTGTAATGGGATCAGTGATCGGAATCAATTATACCTATGTAAATCTGATCGGAGTCAGCCCGGACGGGAAAAGACTCAAGACAAAACTGATGATCGGGGACTGATATGAAAAGAAGTGCTGTCTGCGTCTTCCAGTTCATAACCGGGTCTAAAATAAAGTTCTGCCTTCTGCCTTTGATTTTCTTCCTTTCAGTCAGACTGATACAGAGACAGGATCCTCTGAAATGTGAAATTTATGATTACGGTCTCTATGAATATTTTGAAGAGCATGTACCTGCAGAAAACTATAAAGCGGTTCCCAATGGCGAATTCAATCATTTTGGCATAGAAACAAAACTTCTCAGAAGGACAAAAACATTCCCTGCCAAGGTCGGCACCAGAATCGGTTTTAAATACAGGATCACAGGACTTCCAAAGAAAAGTAAATCAGTGAACATCTCTCATACGATCCGCTTCCCAGGGTTCATTGACAAAAATGGAAACTACTTCGATAAGTATTCAGACAATTGGGAATCTTACAGCTCTGACGGAAAAATCGAGGATATATACGGTTATTCATTCGATCATAAGTCGGAGCTCTCCACCGGAGTATGGACATTTTCCGTCTGGCATAAATCTAAAGAACTTTGCTCCATCAGTTTTGAAATGCAGTAAACACTGTTCGCCTGATGCAGAGGGAAAGAAGCTTTAAACGATTCCGATTCTCAACAATGTAGACAGTGACAACAATTTTTAAACTTGCCTAAAAAAATTCTAGACTGATTAGTCGTACGGGAAAGACTAATTCTGGATAAGGAAATTACGGCAGATAAACCTGTCTGTCTTCGGGAGAATCCAATGAGAGCTTCATTTTTTTTTCTGACACCCCTGCTTATGACCTGCGGGATGCTTTTGAGTGAAAGTGCTAAAAGTTCCAGACTGAAAATCAGGATTCAGGGAGTTAAAAACGGAAAAGGTTCCATCAATATTGCATTGTACAAAACTGACTCCGATTTCAGCACTGAAAAATATGCATACGTTACAAGAATCCCCGCAAGTTCAGACACTGCAGTATTTGAAAAAATCGATCCCGGAACTTACGGAGTTGCAGTATTTCATGATGAAAATGAAAACCTCAGACTGGACAGAAATTTTGCCGGAATGCCTGCAGAAGGTTATGGATTTTCCAACAATGCAAAGGGAACATTCGGACCGCCTTCTTTCAAAGCGACTGCCGTCCAGATCAACCAGCCGGAAATCACTCTGAACATTAAGCTGAATTACTGATTCGAGGAAGAGGTTTTGTATGAAAAATCATCATATTTTAATGATTCCTTCAAAGCGGGGTCCGAAGTACTTATCTGAAAGTTTGAAAAGCTTTTTTTCCTTTCAACGCCCCGCCTGCGTAAGGTGAGTTATTAAGGAGAATTAAATGGAAAATAAATACGATGTAATTGTAATCGGTTCCGGAATCGGGGGTATGACTACTGCAGCAATTCTGAGCAGACTGGCAAAAAAGAAAGTCCTCGTACTGGAGCAGCATTTTGAGCTGGGCGGTCAGACCCATGAATTCAGACGAAAGGGAAAATTCAGCTGGGATGTAGGCCTTCATTATGTCAGTATGATGGAAGAGGACAGTGTGGGAAAAAAAGTCTTCGACTATATCACAAAAGGGCAGGTAAAATGGAATCACCTTCCTTATGAATTTGAAAAATTCATCTATCCCGATTTTACATTTACAGTCCCTTCGAATGAAGAGGAGTATACAAAAAAACTCTGTGCTGAATTTCCGGAAGATTCAGTATCCATAAAGAAGTATTTTCAGGATATGAGAAAGGCAATGAAATGGGCAGAAGGAGAAATGATTTCCAAGCTGGTCCCTTCTTTTATTGGTTTTTTTGTAAGACTCTGGAATAAGAAAAATGAAAGCATTGCTCTTTGCACAACAAAACAGTATTTGGATGCCAATTTTAAGAATGAAAGGCTGAAGGCACTTCTTGTCAGCCATTGGGGAGACTATGGACTTCCTCCCGGAAAAAGTTCTTTTCTGATTCATTCGATTGTTACAGTCCATTATCTCAAAGGGGCTTCGTATCCTGAGGGAGGGGCAGGCACAATTGCAAGAGCCGCTGAAAAAATCATAGAAGAAGCAGGAGGCAAATGCCTTCTGAATGCTGAAGTAAAAGGGATTATCGTCAGAAACGGTAAAGCTGCTGGAGTGGATGTTCAGCATAAGAGAGGCGACAAAACCAGGGAAATTGTGGAAGCACCCATAGTCATCTCATCGACAGGGGCATATCATACTTATACAGAACTGTTGAAAGATTATGCCCCGGCATCCTATATAAATACTATCAAAAGTTTTTCCAAAGGAAACAGTGCAGTCACTCTCTTCATAGGATTGAACAAGGATCCTTCTCTGCTTGGATTCAAGGGAGAAAACAACTGGATCTATGAATCCTATGATCATGATGCTCTCGCCGACAGAACGGAAAAGGCACTGGACGGAAAAGCAGAATTCTGCTACCTCTCGTTTCCTTCATTGAAGAACACACAGGCAAAAGCACATACTGCAGAGATTATCTCTTTTATGAAGTATGATCTATTCAAGATTTGGGAAAGCAGCAGATGGAAAAAAAGAGGGATGGAATATGATCATCTGAAAGAAAGAATTGCTGACGGACTTTTGGATCTGGTTGAAAAACATTATCCGGGATTCAAGGATATGGTGGAATACACTGAGCTCTCAACGCCTCTGACATATCTTGATCTGGGAGGCAGACCCAGAGGAGAATTTTACGGTCTGCCTGCTGTTCCGGAAAAATACAGAATCAAATGGCTTGGACCGAAAACTCCTTTGAAGAATTTTTATATGTCCGGCTCAGATGTAATGTCTCTTGGAATAATGGGGGCAATGATGGGAGGTGTTGCTGCGGCAGCCTGCGTTCTGGAACCTGCCGGTTTTCCTAAAATAATGAAGGCAGTCGACAGGAAATAAAAACAGATATTTTTTCATTATGCCGGAATTTCATCCCGCATAGACTGCAGCCATTCTGCAAGTTTGTCTGCAGTCATCGGCCTGCCGAAAAAATAACCCTGCATCGCCTTGATGCCGCGTTTGGAAAGTATGTCCACCTGTGACTTATGTTCCACGCCCTCTGCAATCACTTCAAATCCCATATGCTGAGACAGTGCTATAATCGCATCCACAATCGCTGTTCCCACCTCACTGGCTTGAATTTTATCCACAAAGCTTTTATCAATCTTCAGCTCATCAATCGGAAATGTCTGCAGGTAAGTCAGTGAGGAATAACCTGTTCCAAAATCGTCAATGGAAAATGCATAACCTTCATTTTTCAGAAGCTTCATCTGAAGCAAGGTATGGTCTATATTGTCAATCAGTGTACTTTCAGTAATTTCCAGTTTGATTCTGCGAGGAGAAAGACGGTGATTTTCCATTGTTCTGTTCAGTGCTTTTTTAAGTTCCGGATTTCGAAACTGGATAGCACTGATATTGACTGATACTGTAAAATCATCGTCAATCAGTCCTCTTTCCGTAAGCATATTCAGAAGCCTGCACGCATCATGCAGGACAATATTCTGGAGCTGATGAATCAGTCCAAACTGTTCTGCAATCGGAATAAATTCCAAAGGTGATATGATGCCCTTTTCCGGATGAATCCATCTGATGAGTGCTTCGGCACCGAACACCTTATTGTCAGTACTGACCTGAGGCTGAAAATAGGCACAGAACTCTCCTTCCTTGACAGCCCTGATAATTCCCTGCTCCACCTCAAGTCTGCTGTCCAGAATTTTCTGAAGAGAAGGATCGAAGAAAGTAAAGCAGTTCCCTCCTTTCTGCTTTGAAATATACATTGCAGCATCAGCACGTTTCAGTACCTCGTCTGCATTCATATTTTCTCCGTGAATGATGCTGATACCGATACTTGTACCAATCCTGAATTCACCTTTTTGAATCTTGAAACTCAGAGAAAAGGCCTCAATAATCTTTGATGCAATGGATACTGATGCTTCTGAGATAATATCCAGATCAAGCTCCATTCCTTCAAGAAGAATGACAAATTCATCCCCGCCAATCCGTGCAAAAATTCCGATTCCTTCCAGAAGAGGTTTCAATCGATCAGCAATACTGACCAAAAGCAGATCTCCCACCGAATGCCCCAAGGTATCATTAATTCTTTTGAAATCGTCGAGATCCAGATATAGAAGTGAGCTGACGATTCTGCTATGCTGTGATCTGTGGATGAGAAGCTGAAGGCGTTCAATCAGAAGTCTTCTGTTTGGAAGATGCGTAAGAGAATCATAAAATGCCAGATTTTCAATCTCAGCCTGTGCTCTCTTGTTTTCAGTGATATCGCGTGCCATCCAAAGCACATGTCTTTTTTCAGGTTCATTCGGAAGATAATGCTCAATCGCAGCAACTCTTCCTTCAAATACAAGTATGCCCTTAGGAACAGGAAGCCGGTATTCAAATATCTGCACTTTCCCAGTCTGAATGGCTCTTTGAATGACATTCATAATATCAGATGCTTTTTGGGGGGGAAGTATATCCTTTATATAATTTCCCAGAAGATTATGTACACTGTCGTAAAGCATTGTCTGATCACCGCCGTAGACATCTACATACTTTCCGTCCTCGTCAATAATCATAGCCAGATCCGGCATCACACTTGTAAAAGCTGAAAACTTTCTGTTATTGTTCATCAGTTCAAGCGTCAGATCGGCTTCTCTTTTGGAAAGACGCGCTTTTTCAATTGCAAGGCCGGAAAGATGCGTAAACCTGGCAATCAGATCAAGATGATGCTTTTCGGGATACTTTGGCCTTGTATAATAAATGGCAAAACTTCCAAGTACCTCATTGGCTGAGGAGAGAATTGGATTTGACCAGCAGGAATAGAGCTGATGAAACAAGGCAATCTCTTTAAACTCCTCCCAGAGAGGATCTGTTTCAATATTCTCAACAATGACCTGCTTTTTTGTAAATGCGGCAGTACCGCAGGATCCTACCTTTGGACCGATCATTAATCCGTCAATTGCCTTACAGTATGATTTAGGCAGATTCGGAGCAGCCCCAGTCCATAAACGGTATCCTTCCAGGAGCAGAATGGAACTTCTGGCTTCAGGTTCATTCAGAGTAGATTCAATAAGCAGGCATATCAATTCCAGACATTCCGAAAGAGAATGCCCAAGTGCAATTTTTTCGATGACCTGCTGCTGCGCTTCCAGCAGATTGGCGTACCAGTCCGAGTTCATTATTTTATGAGCCGCAATGAATATGCAAAATCAGTCTTTTTCATTTCGTGTATGCATGATGTTTTTCAATGATACTGAATATTTTTCAAAATCCGTCAATAGTTTTTCATCATAAATACCCTCCCATATTATAAAATTCAAGAAAATTTTTCGAATCTGAAAATTCGATTTTTCAAAATCAATGAGATTTTGTGCAGTGGCAGGAGAGTTTTCGGAAGCGGGGCAGGTTATCTGGAAAACAGCAGTCAAGCGACTGCAGTCTGCGTTTCCTATTTGAAACTGCCTCTCAGTATTTGCAAAAACGGATCTGTGCTGGATATACACTGCAAATGATTTTTACTTTTTTAATGAAATATAAATATTATATAATTTCCATTCTGCCTATCACAGTTTTTCTGCTTTGGCCAGTCTCCTCTTCTGATCTGAAAAAAATCCGTTCTGCTGAAATCTATTCCTCTGACGGAAAAAGACTCAGAACGTTTCAGAACGAGTCAGGCCATTTCAGTTCATTTGAAAAACTGGAAAATTTCCCGGAGCACCTGGTAAAATACCTTGTTCTTCTGGAAGATAAGCGTTTTTATTATCACCCTGGATTTGATCCGATCGCTGTATGCAGGGCTATTTACAGCAATGTTTCAGGAGGCAGACTGACTTCCGGTGCATCAACACTGACTCAGCAGACTGCAAGGATCGTAAACAGAGATTTTTTTCCTAAAAATATTTATCTGAGAAAGATTCTGGAAATTTTTTATGCAGTAAGATACGAAATTCATTTTACGAAAAAGGAAATCCTTGAAATCTATCTGAATTCAGTGCCGGTACGTTCCAATCTGGAGGGATTTCCTTCCGCTGCCCAGGCCATTTTTCAAAAGAATGTCTCCTTTCTCTCAAAGCAGGAATCATTCAGCCTTGTGCTCCTTCTCAGAAACAATTCTCAGTCGGAAACGGCATTCAGAAAACGCTGGATAATGTCTTCTGATTCCGCAGATCTCGGGATAAAGGAAGTTCCTGAGGATATAATACGAATAATATATCATGAAAAATATTCCATACAGAAACAGGAAGACAGAAATACGGATCATTATGAAGCATTTCTCCGGAAAATATTTCCGAATGAAAAAGGAAGAATCGTTTCATCTCTGGATGTAAATTTGAATACTTCTTTAAGAAATGTGATTCGGGAAGAAATGGAATATATGAATATGCATCATGTGACCAACGCCGCAGTCATTGTACTGAAACTTCCCAAAGACGGAGAAAGGTTTCTGGAACTGAAGGCAATGGTCGGATCAAGAGACTATTTTGAAAGCCTGGAAGGCCAGGTCAACGGAACAGCTGCCTACAGACATGCCGGGAGCACAATGAAGCCTCTGCTGTATGCACTTGCATTTGAAATGAATCTGATCGGTCCTGAAACTATACTGGATGATTCTAAAGTATTTGTGCCGATTCCGGACGGAGGGGTTTACAGCCCAAAGAACAATGATCTTCAATACTGGGGAAAAATGACCGCCAGCGAAGCCCTTGCAAATTCCAGGAACATTCCTGCAGTAAAAATCATCACAATGACAGGTGTCTCAAGGTTCAGAGAAACCCTTCTGAACGCAGGACTTTCTCATTTGGTAAAATCCCCCGACTATTACGGACCCGGTCTTTCTCTCGGAAACGGCGGAGTAAGTCTGATACAGCTGACAAGGGCATATACTGTCTTCTCTGAAAATGGAATACTCTATCCGATCCTGATGGGGAAAAATGAGGAGGGCAGACCGCTTTCATTCGGAGAAGAAAAAAAAGTTTTCAGCAGGGAGACTGCTGACAGAATAAAATATATTCTCTCAGAAAAAGAACTCAGAAGAAGAGCATTCGGTGAAAGAAACTTCTTTGATTTTCCTTTTGATGCTGCAGTCAAAACAGGAACATCCAAAGATCACAGGGATGCCTGGGCCGCAGGATTTTCAGCTGAATATGCAGTCGGAGTATGGGTCGGAAATTTTGACGGTTCTTCAATGAACAGAATCACAGGAGGCTGGGGGGCAGGAAGGATTTTCCATCAGATACTCAGAACACTTCATGGTGTAAAAAAGTTAAAATTTAATTATTCTGAAAATCTGAAACATATGCAGTATTGCAGAAAAACGGGGAAGGCTGCCGGAGAAAAATGTTCAAAGATTACTGCGCTCTCTCCTAAAAATTCCTTTCCGGAAGTCTGCTCTCTTTCTCACTCAGGAAATTCTGTCACTGAAGAGAAAGATAATTTCAAAGAGGAAATCCTTGCTCCTGCTTCAGGAGAAATTTTCGTTCTGGACAAGACAGCAGATCTTGAGCATCAGAAAATCCCAGTCAAGCTGAAACTGAAGAAAGGAGTGCAGTATTCTCTGAGACTGAACGGAAACAGTCATCCTGTTTCAGAAAAATTCTTCCTGTCTGTCCGAAAAGGGAAATACAGACTGGAACTGTTTCATAATGAAGAACTTTCTGATAAAAAAGAATTTACAGTTAAGGAATAAATGACTGGAGAACTGCAGTTTTTTCGTGCCGCAATCAAACCTGAGAAATTTCCTAAATGAATGACAGAGTCAAAAAAACTGGAAATTCTTTATTCTGGAGCAGTGGGAATTATTTTCTAGTTGATTTTTTCCGGCTTTCCCTTTTTCGTTCTCTGTGGGTGCTGATTGTATCTGTTTAATCTGTTGATTGCAATACTGATTTTAAAAACAGTATTGAGATCGGTGCTCATTTAGTTCCAGCATTCAGTAGGATATTGCTATGAAATCTAAACTGCTTCAGCTATTTTTTTCAGGATTGACACTTGCGATCGTGCCCAATATATTAATTCCTTTCGAGAGAATTCAATCAAAACTGACTTTTATCTCAGCAAAAGCTATGAGTTTCGAACCCCCGGAAGTGACAGGCTGGATTTATTCAGAAATGTATTATTTCTTGGCCCTCTATGCAATTCTCTTCGGCTTTGTATCGTCAGTTGTTTTCCTGAGCAGAAAATTATCAGTCTTTCCGAATTTAAGGGATGGATATATTTATTATTCAAGTCTGACTTTATCAGTTCTTTTATACCATTCAAAAGAACCGTTTTTCCGAAGAGAAAAAGTGATCTTCTTTATACTGATAATCATTATTATTAATATATTATATTTTAATTTCAGAAGCAGGCTGACTGAGATCCTCCTCTATTTAAAGGAAATGATTAATAAGAAATTTTTTGGTATGGTTTTTTTTCTGATTTCAATCTCAACTTTGCAGAGACTGATTGCACTGTATTTAGATAATAATGATCTGTTTGCAGGAGATGACCCGAATACGTTCTACTATCAGGCAGTCTCATTTTATGAATCCGGCGTCATTAAACCAAACTCTGGCTTCAGCCCGGGTATGTCTTTTTACCTGCTGGGAATGTTTAAATTTTTTGGAATTGGTCAGTTTTTTCCAAAACTGATTATGATATTTTTAGGAAGTCTGGGACTTCTTTCTTTAGCATTGTTCATAAATTCTTTTTTCAAGTCTAAAGCAGTTTCCATAGTTGCTCTGCTTTTTTATATCACATCATCTCATTACGTCTCATTTTCCAATCAGTTTTGGAATGAAAATTTATTTCATCCTGCATTTTCTGTTTTTTTATACTTGACGTGGAAAATATTTGAAGAGAAGAAAAAATCAATCAATCAATCAATCAATCAATCAATCAATCTATCTATCTATCTATCTATCGTTCCTGTCATAATGTTATCTCTGACCTTGCTGAGAAGCTGGTTTCCATTGCCTGGACTGATTTGGATTTTGTTCCTTTTCTATACGGCCTATTCAAATAAACTTCATTTTTTAAAAAAAACTGCAATCGTTTCTGCAGGTATAATCTTTTTAGGATTAGGACTGCTGTATTCCGATCATTACAGCAGTCAAAAAGGCGTTGCTACCAGTAATTCACCTATTAATTTACTGATTGGAAACAATCCATATTCGCAGGGAACTTACACCAGACACTGGGTTACTTTTGTAAGAGATTACAAAATAAATTTAGAAGATAAAAATTATATCTCTCAGGTCATAAATATTAATATTGACAATCCTTTTATCATTGTCAGAAATTTAAAAAATAAAGCGTTTCTCTGGTTTTTAGGAGCAGGCGGACCGCGGCCAATTTCTCCTTATTATCAGCATCCATTGTTAATTTTACAGTATTTTTACAGGTTTACAGTTTTCCTGCTGTTTCTGTTTGGAGCATCTTTTTTGTTCAGTCACAGAAAGGGAAAAATACTGGTTTTACTTTATTTTTCAGTATTTATGATACATATGATATACTTTGCCGACTATCGATTCACTTTGACCGCTATGCCTTTACAGGCAATATTTGTGTCTTTCGGTGTTATGCGGATAATGAAGAGACTTTCAGCTTGGCAAAGCATTTTTTTTCAAGAAAGCAGGACTGAATGATAATAAATTTGCATAATAGATAGGCGAAGAAAACAGCGGTGAATTACTTCTGACCGAACAAAGCATTGATTTCTTCTGTAATTCCATCTTCAAAGCAAATAGGCTGAAAACCAAAATCTTCAGCCGCTTCTTTGTGACTAAAATTTTTATCCTCACTCAGTCTTCGAATCTGCTCAAGTGTAATTAGTGGTTTTCTGCCTAAGAATTTAAAAATTTTTTCATATAAAAAACCTAGAATAAGAGATATTTTATAGGGAATAAATACAAATCGAATTTTTTTATTTACCTTACCGGATATCAGAGTTAAAATCCTTCTGTAACTGACAGCATTGCCTCCGGAGATATTATATGCTTTGTTTTTAATAAATGGATTGTTTAATACAGAGAAAATTGCTTTAGCAACATCTTTTCCATGAATTGGCTGCATTAGTCCGTTTCCTGATCCGAATACAGGGAATACATTATGATTATTAATATAATATATTAAGTTATGCATATTCTGATCCATAGATGATCCGTATATCATTGTAGGACGGAGGATGACATAATCTAAATTCTGACTTTTCGACACGGCATTTTCAATGTGTATGTATTCAGTAGCATATTCCCTGTATTTGGAATACATACCTGTTGTATGGATAAGAATGATTTTTCTAGCACCGGCTGATTTGGCCAGTTCCATAACTTTCAGAGAATACCTTATATTTACAATATGAACAACAGTATCAATGCCAATCAATGCCTGCTCCAGTGATTCATCATCTTCTATTTCACCGAAACTAATTTCAAATCCGGATTTTTTAACTTCCTCCAATTGCGGGCTGCTTTTTCTGACGAAACATCTGACCCTGAATTTACCAGAATTTCTCAAAAGTTCCAGTAAATACAAACCGGTTAATCCTGAAGCACCTGTTATTAAAATCATTTAAGCCTCTTTCCACTATTATTTCAAAGATTTTTGCTGCAGCAATGAAAATCTTTGGCGGCAATGTCCCGAACATTGTTGTAAATGAGCAGATACTAAGCAACTTCAGGTAA
>DAORDI010000145.1:0-13093 GCA_035345895.1 Leptospiraceae bacterium | reverse complement strand
GTCTTCTTTTCATTATTTTCATAAAATTAATGATGTATCTGCGTAAGGTGAGTTATTTATCTCAATCCTTTCTCCAGAGAACAGGAAAGACTCTTTACTGCAAGTGAAATTTAGGGAAATTCTGTTTTCATTCGCCGATGCTGAGCAGAATAGACAAAAATCATCAAATCAGACACACCCTGGAGCTAAAGACGACATCGAACATCGACAAACCGATTTCTTTTTCTGAAACTGCAGATTCTGCTAAAATGAATATCAGCTGCACCGTTTTTGGAAATTTCCTTGGGCACAGCCCCTCATCGTGACGTCAGTTCACTGTGGCCTGCAAGGTCTGCCCGCTGCAGGCTCTGCAAAACCTCGCCGGGGCGAGTTGAGGAAAAATCCTGATTTTATAATGAAAGAGTCAACTCACCCAGACCACAATCAGCGGATACAGCGGACACCGTAACTGCTGCTTCCTTTGCGGGAGCCAAGGAGAATATTGCCGTCTCGGACATAAAAAATATATGGTTCTTCAGTTCGATAGGAATGCTCAGCTGTCCAGTTTCCTCCCTCAAATTCTGAAAAAAAGATCCGTCCTGAATTAAATGCAGTTTCTATTTCAGTTCTGGATGGAAGCCTCATTCCTGAACTTTCACATTTTTTAAATGCGGAATCCCAGTTCATAACTCCCATACGTTCGCTCCATTTTCCCAAAGTCGAATTCTCTGAATACCTTTCAGCAGGTTTTTTTTCAGTTTTAATGCACCTTGCAATACAGTGATTGCCCTTACGGTTCAATTCTGCTCTTCCGTTTTCTACATCTACAGCGTAGGCTTTTCCTGAAACAGTTTCTTCATAAGTCCAATGCCAACTTTGCTCCCAACTGGAAGCAATTTCGGATTTATGCACAGATTGGATTTCTGATACTGCAGGAAGTCTCATTCGGAGACTTTCACACTTTGCTTTTGCAGAGTCCCAGTCCATTTCCCCCAACTCGTCACTCCACTGCTCCTGTTTTTTTGCGGAGTTTTTTTCTGTATCCAAGTAAGTCTTCTGTTTAAAAATTATGATATCTTCTTTCTCACTTATCCTGACAGGAATATCACTGTCTTCATCTCTAATATGGCAGTCCGATAAGGCAAAAATGAAGACAAAGCAGAACGGCATTCTTTTCATTCAGTCCCCCTCTGATGAAAGTTATCATTTCCAACCAGTCTCATATGCAGACGTTCATTCTCCATAAAAAAATCGGTGTCTGAACACCTGCATCTTGAATATCCGGAATCAGTAATCACCTTACGCCTGCGACCGCGCGGCGTTTTGGGCAAGATGAGTCAGTAATTCAGAATTCAGTCAGGCTGCAATATGATTTTTTCATTGCAGATTCTGAGAGAATCCTGCAGAATGAAACTTATGAAGTCAAAAATTATATCATTAATGATTATCTCAAGTCTGATATACTGTTCCTCCGAGCAGATCAGGGAAAAACCGATTTCTCCTTTTCTGGACACTCAGGGACACAGGGGTGCAAGAGGACTGAAACCGGAAAATACCATCCCAGCATTCGAAACTGCAATGCAGTACGGAATGCGCACAATTGAACTCGACACAGTCGTGACAAAGGACAAGAAACTGATTGTCCACCATGACACTGAAACAAATCCGGTGATCTGCAGAAACTCCGACGGAACTCCGATTGTTTCCCGAAAAATAAGTGAGCTTACTGTAAGTGAGCTTAAAGATCTGGACTGCGGATCGCCTGTAAACCCGAAATTCCCTGAACAGAAACCGGTTCCCGGCACAAAACTTTCGACTCTGGATGAATTCTTTCAGTCAGTGAAGGATTATGAAAAAAAGAATAAGATAAAAACTCCGTTTCTGTTCAACGTAGAGACAAAATTTGATAAAAATCCGACTGAAGAAGAAACAAAGGAATTTGCAGCACTGATGACTGATTATATCAGAAAAGCCGGAGTCACTGACAGAACCACAGTTCAGTCATTTCATCTTCCTGTTCTTCCGGAGGTGAGAAAGATTGAACCTAAACTGAAACTTTCTGCACTTGTGGAACCGGGATACTTCGGAGGACTCAGGATGTATCTGGGACTGGGAGCCGGAGTTCGGAAATCGGCTATACTGAAAGCAGAGGAACTGAAGGTGGATGTTCTGTCTCCGTATCATTTGTATGTGACCCCGGAATTTGTCAGAGAGGCGCACAAAAGAAACATTCAGGTGATTCCCTGGACGGTAAATGAAACTGATCTGATGAAGTCTCTTCTGGAAAAGGGCGTGGACGGAATTATTTCCGATTATCCGGACAGACTTTCTGCTGCAGTCGAAAAAAAATAAAGGAACAATCCACTTGACTGCATATGTGTACCCGTCAAATAAGTAGAATGCGGGAGCTTTTCAAATGGTCATCAGGAAACAGATTCTTTGGAGCACTGTATCTGTCTGCACTGATCCACTTCGTCCTTCTTGTCCTTGTGCTTTCTCCGATTTCTGAATATGATCCAGTTTTCTGCGGATACCATATACTCAAACTTGTTCCGAAGGAAAAATCTGCACTGGAGTTTGAATTTGGTTCTTCTGAAGACGGAAATTCCAGCCTGGAGAAAGGCTCACAGCAGCAGCCTTCTCCGCCTACTGGGAATCCTTCCAGAGAAGAAGGAAAAAGTCTCGCAGAAAATCAGGGAAAAATCAAGGAGAAATACGAAGGAACCGAGTGGAAAGATCTTGTAGAGAATCTGGAAAAAACAAAAGACCTTCGTAAAAACTTCAAGGAAGATTTTCAGAACAATATCCTCCAGAACGGCGGTGCCACTGACAGATACATAAAACGGTACAGGCACTATGAGGATATGGTTGTCAAGGAAGTGCTGCCTACTTTGGGAAGCATTGATGAGCCGTTCTCAAAAAACCTGGACAAGGCGGATGAGGTTCTGGAAAAACACAGAGAACGGAATGAAATCATAGAAAAATTCCGTTCAGGTGACGGAGATGAACCGACCAAAGTGGAGATTGCCAAAAAAAGTCCGAACCGTTCCGAAACCCCTCTCAAAATGTCCGAAGAAGAAATGAATCAGTATCTGGATGAAACTCTGAAAAATCATAAGGAAGAGCAGATGGAAGAATTCCGTCAGAAATATGCGAACGGATATGACCCTGACAAAGGAGATCTTCCCAAGCTTTTCAGAGAACTGTATTACAAGAATCTGAGAAGGATTGCATACAATTTCAGTCCTGACCCGACTTATTTTGCTGCTGACTATTTTGAAGAAAATCTGAACAAGGAAGACTATCTTCGGAATGCGATGGAGCTTGTCAAAAAATGGAAAGGCACTAAGACGGCTACTGAAATACTTTTCACTATTTTTGATATATACAGTATCCAGGAAAGGGCTGTAGGCGAGGTTCTTCAGATGAAGACTGTCCTGAAAAATCAGAATTCGGCAGATAAAAATCAGATCCGTTCAGAGACGATCAGAAGGATCACTGAAAAGTATGATCCTGTTCTGACAAAGAAAGGAATAAAAAACAGTGCCGATGCTTCAAAACTCTACGATGCAAAAAAGCTGGAAATACTGAATTATATTCTGGAAACAAGCCCGGAAGGGTACAGAAAAAATGATGCACTGTTTGAAAAAGGAAGAGTGCTTTTTGAAAAATCATACAGATCAAATTCTCAAAGTTTTGAGGAAGCCGCTGAGGTATGGAGAAAAATCCAGCCTGAAAAGGACAAAGAATTCATATTCTCCGGCTCCTACGAAAGACTTAAGAGTGCACTGAAGGAAATCGAAAAGAATCCTTCCTCGGCAGGAATTATGAGAATGCAGGTTCTGAACATTCTTCAGATGAGAGAAGCAGAATCGATAGAAAAGAAAAGAGAAAGAGAACAGAGACTTCTCTGGGGAAACTGACATCATTATGAAGAAAGTTATTTTAATTACTGGCTCAACAGACGGCATAGGCAAAAATACAGCCCGCATTCTTGCCTCACAGGGACATAAAATCATACTGCACGGCAGATCTGAAGACAAGTGCCTTTCTGCAAGAAAGGAACTGCTTTCAGAAAATCCTAAGGCGGAAGTCGACTTTGCTTCAGGAGACCTTTCTTCAATGAAGCAGACTGCCAGACTTGCAGATACTGTAATGAAAAAGACGGACAGACTCGATGTGCTTCTGAACAACGCAGGAGTATTTATGAATGAGAAAAAACTTTCTGAAGACGGGTTTGAACTGAGTTTTGCAGTCAATCATCTGGCTCATTTTCTTCTTACAATGAGACTTTTGGACTTCCTTAAAAAGAATTCAGGATTCAGAATTGTAAATCTGAGTTCAGTGGCTCACAGAAACGGTGTATTTGATCCGGAAAATCTTCAGGCAGAGAAAAACTTCACCGGATACGGAGCATATGCACTTTCCAAACTGGCAAATATTCTTTTTACTATGGAGCTTTCGGAGAAAATCAAAGGAAAGGGAACTTCAAACTGTATGCATCCTGGAGTGATCGGAACAAAACTTCTGAAGACTGGATTCAATATGAGCGGGGGAACTCTTGATGAAGGAAGCGACAATTCCGTATACCTTTCCGTTTCACCGGAAGTGCAGGAAATTACAGGAAAATATTTTGTGAAAAGAGAAGTCAGTCCTGTCAACCCAAAACTGATTCCGAAAGAACACAGAAAACAGCTTTGGGAAATCAGCGAAAAAATGACATCTGAGTTTCTTTGATTACGGCGAAAAGGGAAAGCTAACAGAGTCCTCCCCGATATTTGATCATTATGATCCATGATCAAATATCACATCCATGATGATTACTTTTTTATCGCTGTTGACCTCCGATCTCAAGTACATCTCATACCAGTTCTCGAACTTATGACTTCTCAGGCGGAACAGTGCATCAATAAAGTCATCCATATCCGTCTTCTTTGTCTTAAACTCCACCTTGCCGGGGAAGTCCATAATGATTCTTGTGTGGTCGCTTCCCCTGTGATCTTCACTGAAACTTTCATTTATCAGAATCAACGGTCTGGAATGGAGAATACTGTTTTTGCCAAATACTTTTCCGATCTCAAACAGCAGAGGATTTGATCTTTCATCAAAATTCTTACCAACCCAGTCGATATTGTATTTTATTTTCTTTCCTTTCTTAGGCTTAACACGGACAAATTCTTCGCCTTCTTCAAACTCACATTCATCGTCGCCCGTGCAGCGGGTCACAGGATCATGAGGGAATCCTTCATATTCTGAAAAATACCATTGATTCGGCTGATTATGATACTCCTTTCCGTCATATTCAAATGAATACAGAGCGTGCGTTTCATAAATGAATCCTGCAAGAGAACTCATCAATATTCGAAGCTCAAAATTATCGAGAACATCCAGATTAAATTCAGACTTCCTGGTGACTGCTTTTGAGAGAACCTTCCTGAGAGCTTCCAGCTCTTCTTTTTTGGCATTTTCCGATTCCAGCTGCTCCTGAAGTGCCCTAGCCTCTGCTTCCGCAATCATCTTTCTTTTCTGTGCCGCTTTAGTATTCTTTTTCTTCTTCGAGGCAGTTTTCTTTTTTGCAATCGTTTTCTTTTTCACTGCTGTTTTCTTTTTTTTCATACCTGTACCCTTGCCGTCTTTTTAGAAATTTCTGACGAACGCTTGTATATCTGCCTCAAAAAATGTCAACTTTTTCAGATACATCCGGCAGATATACATACTGCCCGCAGTTCAAGGCTCATAATATTTAATCATTATGATCCATGATCAAACATCACATCCACTGTGATTGCCTTTTTATCGCTGCTGACCTCGGCACCATAATACATCTCATACCAGTTTTCAAACTTGTGACTTCTCAGCCGAAACAGAGCATCAACAAAATCAGTCATCTTCGTTTTTTTTCCTTTCAGTGCCACCTTGCCGGGGAAGTCCAGAATGATTCTTGTATGATCACTTCCCCTGTGATCGTCATTGAAATTTTCATTTATAAGGATCAACGGTCTGGAATGAAGAATAGGGTTTTGACTGAATACCTGACCAATCTCGTAAACAAGAGGTTTTGACTCTTCATCAAATTCCCGTCCTTCCCAGTCAATATTGTATTTGATCTTTTTCCCCGGCTTCGGCTGAACCCGCACAAGTTTCTGACCTTCTTCAAACTCACATTCATCATATCCCTTGCAGGGAGTTACAGGATCATGAGGAAATCCGTCAAATTCACCGAAATACCATTGATTCGGCTGATTATGATACTCCTTTCCGTCGTATTCAAATGAAAAAAAAGTATGAGTATCATATATGAATCTGATGAGTGCACTCAGCAGTATCTTAAGCTCTGAATCATCCAGAACATCCAGATTAAACTCAGACTTCCTGGTGACTGCTTTTGAGAGAACCTTCCTGAGAACTGCCTGTTCTTCTTTCCTGGCATTTTCCCATTCCTGCTGCTCCTTCAGTGCCTTAGCCTCTGCTTCCGCAATCATCTTTCTTTCTTCTGCCGCTTTGTTATTCTTTTTCTTCTTCGAGGCAGTTTTCTTTTTCACTGCTGTCTTCTTTTTTTTCATACCATACCCCTTGCCGATTTTCTACCGGACACTTGTATATCTGCCTTTAAAAAAGTCAATTTTTTCCAAGAAAATCCGGAGAATATTCATAGTGATTTCGGCTCAAGCGAATCTCTGTATGGCTCCAGAAATACCGGACATTCAGAATGCAATATAACTATGATCCATTATTAAATATCACAGTCACCAGGATGGACTTCTCATCAAGTCTGACCTCAGCTTCTGAATACATCTCATACCAGTTCTCAAATTTATGACTCTTTAGGCGAAAGAGACCATCTATGAAATCATTCATCTCTGTCTCTTTTTTTCTGAATTCCACTTTGCCGGGAAAGTCCAGAATAACCTTTGTATGATCACTTCCTCGATGATCCTCATTAAAAACGTCATTCAGCAGTATAAGTCTTTTTGTATGCAGTATACGCAAATAGGAGGAAAAAACGCCGTCTATCACGCCGAGAGTCGGAAACAGTTCAGGATCTTCGTTATAATCCTTCGATCCGATATCGTATTTGATTTTCTTTCCTTTCTCCGGCTGGAATCTCACCAGTTCCCTGCCCTTTTCATATTCACATTTATCGTATCCTGTGCACTCCACTGCAGGATCATGCGGCAAATCCAAGTTTTCAGGAAAATACCATTGATTCTTATGATTGCGGTATTCCAGACCGTCATAAAAAACAGAAGACACAGAATATGCTTCAAATATATACCCGATGACAGATTTCATAAAAATCTGAATTTCAGATTCATTTAGAACATCCAGATCAAAATCTCCATCTGCATTGATGCACTTTTTCAGAACCTTTTTCAAGTTACGGACTTCTTTCTGTCTTGCCTTTGCATCCTCTTCTTCCAGTGTCAGTACAGAGTCTTCCGGTGCCGACTCCTGCTTCTCTTTCCTTGCTGCGGATTCCTTTTTTTTCATCATATCCATCCTTCTGACTGCAGAAATTAATAAAAGTGATTATTATAATATTATTTATTATGATCCGTGATCAAACCGCACAGAAACAAAAATCTCTTCTTCCTTGAACCTTACTTTTGTCCCCATATACATCTCATAATAGTTTTCAAACTTGTGACTTTTCAGTCTAAAAAGACCATCGATAAATTTCTCCATTTTCGTTTTTTGGGGTTTGAATTCCACCCTCTTGGGAAAGTCCAGAATGATTCGAGTGTGATCGCTTCCCCTGTGATCGTCATTGAATTCCCTGTTGAAGATCACAAGCGGTTTTGAATGGATCATTATATTTTCATGTTTAAATACAGCAGCCATGACACCCAGATCTTCATCATCTTCCTCGGCACCGTCCAGACCGATGAACTCAATATTGTACTTGATTTTCTTTCCTTTTTCGGGTAAAAAACGATCCAGTGCTTTTCCGTTCTCAAATTCACATTCATCATATCCTGTGCAGGGCGTTACAGGATCATGCGCGAAACCCGGATGAGTTTCGGAATCCCACATATTCGGCTGATTATGATAGAGCTTTCCGTCATATTCCACAGACTTCAGTTCATAACCCTCAAAAATATACATACACAGACTGTTAAAAAATCGTTCTGTTTCTTTTTGGGTCAAGATATCCAAATTAAAAAGATTTTTGGAAGTCTGCACTTTTTTAAGAATTTCATCCAGACTTGTTTCCTTTCTGCTCATTTTCGGTTCCCTGAAGTAAATGCGATACAGTATCAAAACCTGTCAAAATATGTCAATTCATTTCTCGAGAAACTGGAAAGCGGTCAAAAATCTGAAAGAGAAACTTATGTCTGAATGGATTTGTACTGAAAGCGCAATGGCCTGGAATGAATTTGCCTGCAGTCCTGTTTTGAATGAACAGAAGTCCGCATATTAATCCAAGTTGATGAATTCCTGCGGGTTATATGGGGGGTCCATTCCTATATGAACCTCATAGTGAAGATGAGTCCCTGTGGACTTCCCAGTACTTCCTACAAGTGCGATCAGATCCCCTCTGCTGACTTTCTCACCCTTCTTCACTTTCAGCTCAGAGCAGTGAGCATACAAGGTAAAGTATCCGTTGGGATGATGAAGCTTTACAAAATTTCCGAAACTGGATTCTGAATAACTGGCTTCTGCAACGACGGCAGGAGCAGTTGCATAAATAGGAGTTCCGTTCGGAGCGGCAAAGTCCACTCCGTTATGATGTTCGCCCCCGCCTTTTACCGGATCCTCCCGACCCCCGTATGTAGAGGCAATGAAACCGACCCCCGGCCCTAGAGGACGTCCCCTAGGCATCGACTGAACAATACTCTCTCTTGTTTCCAGATAATCGGACGCATTTAGAAAAAGCGGCTTCAGTTTCTGAAGCTGAATATGCAGATTTTTAAACTTCTCTACGGTAGACGTATAGATTTTCATATTTGTCTTCATTTCAGGCTCAGTATAAAATACACCGGCTGCAACAGTATCATCCTCAAGTTCTTCCGTCAGACTCGGTCTCGCATCTCTTGAAAATTTTCCCCAAGTCACCTTGTTCAGATTTTCCAGGTTGTCCTCAAGATCCTCCATACTGTTTTCCATTTCTTTTGCAATTTTTGCATAGTGCTGAAATGTCTTCTTCTGCTTATGTCCCGCTTCTGATATGAGTTTGGACTTTTCTCTGAAAATCAGAAAGGCTGCACTGAAGTACAGACAGAGAATCAGAATGCTGACTCCCATTGCACTTAAGAAAGCCATCAGATAGTAGGAGGCTTCTATTCTGAAAATCCTGTCATTATTATGAGGAATAAAAAGAAAACTGAGTCTAGTCTGACCGATCTTATGGATTTTCTCCAGTTCTTTCTGGAAATGAATCCACTTCAGTGCCAGTTTTTCATAGAGTGTAAGTTTTATTTCCATTTACCCTTATCCAAAAATCCTATCCAAACAAATATGAGATGAAATCTGCAGAAAAATACAAAACTTTATGCATAGACTCGCTTCAATGTAAAAGTATCCCTGCTTACGATAAATTTCAATCCATTTTTTGCAGTCGAAAAATTCGAAAAATCGGAAATATGGCCGCAGCTTCCTTGCCTGCCAGCATAAGCATTTTACTGAACAGTCAACTCACCAATCCTGAAGTGAAAACCAGAGTGACTGCATCAGATATGACTGTCATATTCATTCTTTCATTCACAATGATTGTAACTGGAATCAGTCTGTCGCAATGGATTCCTATCCTGACTTTTACATCCAGATAAGTAGAACTATTCAGGAAGAGGATGTGAAGAACAGAGAAAATACCGTCACCCAGAACTTCAGTTTCATTATTCTGCAACTGAATGCATTTCCTCCCACAATCCCTGCCCGCAAAATCTCAGTTGCTGA
Organism: Leptospiraceae bacterium; assembly: GCA_035345895.1. GTDB lineage: Bacteria > Spirochaetota > Leptospiria > Leptospirales > Leptospiraceae > DAORDI01. The sequence goes on along the minus strand of DAORDI010000145.1, from coordinate 3,217 downwards.
AAAACATCTGCAGAAATTTTCTCATTTGAATTGAATTCATATCATTCCCTAGAAACTCTCCATCAATCCAGATTTCCAAATGAAGATGAATCTGCTTCCCGTTTCCGAGTGCTTCCGGCAGCAGTCCTGAATTTCCGGCGTATCCGATCAGATCTCCCTTTTTGACATGGGTGCCGTATTTGACAGTATAGGCAATGGATGAGAGATGATTGAATGAAGTCATCACTCCGTTCTGATGATCGATCCAAATCTGCCTTCCCCCAAAATCTCTGTCTACATAGGTGACTCCATGTTCCTGATTGTACTTTGTGGTCTCCTCGTATACTTCCTTGGTTATCGGCACATAGTCCCAGTCAGCACGGACTACAATTCCATCCTTAGGTGCATAAATCGGAGTTGTAAACGTCAGCCCTTTTGCGACGTCGCCATCCTTGAACTGTGCGATATCCAGTCCTTTGTGAATTCCGTTTCTGTATTTTCTGGGAGCTCCAGGAATGGAATAGTCATCTGCAGGAAGAATTCCGTTTTCTACAGGGAACATATATCCCGAAAGTCTGGCAGGTATTCCCGTCAGTATGGAATCGTTCAGAAGAATCTTAAGGTCTTTGATTATATAATTCACTGAATGCTTTTTTGGAAAAAGTATCCTGATGACGGATGCATCTATGTTCCCAAACTTTATCCTGGTATATTCCGCCGGATTCTTCACGGTGTGAATTGTCTTCCACTGTTCGTGAAAAAGAACCTGGGTCTGTATTTCAGGAATGTGCTCGCTGAGTCTGGAAATGCTGATTTCGAGAGAGTTCATCAGACGTTTGCTCCCGAAATCCATCACAACCCATTCATCAGAAGAATCCTTCCCTGTCGTCCAGTCTGTGTTCGGATTGGAATCAAAAAGATTGTGGGCACAGAATTCAGGAAGCACACAGCTTGAAACTGTATATGTGAAACTGACTGGGTTCAGACGTTCAAATTTAATCTCCTCCTTGATTCCCTTAAAATAGTTCGGAAGATAATATCTGGGGTTTGTCTTTGCCAGAATGCTGCACTGGAGAGTGAGAATGAACATCAGAGGGAAAAACAGAAAAACTCGGACTGACATAAATCTACTGTAGATATTATACATAGCAGATAATAAATGCAGTTATATTCTATTCAGTAATTCTGAGCCTGGAAACTCCGTGAGTTTCAAACTCCTGAGAATACTTGACAAGATATTCTTCTTCGAAGTTCATCCTTTCCAGGGGGTCCATCGTATATACTTCATCCTCTCCCTTGTCCAGAATCAGATCTCTTCGAGCCAGACGGAAATTCAGCTCATCCCAGAAAATGTATTCTTCGTAATGCTCCACAAAGGGAATGATCGAGCTTTCCACTTCCTGAGTCACAAAATGCATATTCAGCTCGGAATCAAAAAAAACAGAATCCTTTGCATCAAATTCCTTGTAATGCGAAAGAATATACTGATCAAACTTCTCAAATTCCTCGCGGAATGTCTCCTCTTCCGCATCCTGCTCCGCCGAGCTTAAAACCCATTCTGCAATCTTCAGAGTCTTCAGAAGTGTTTTATACTGTTCTTTTGTGACTGTGATGTTCAAATTTTTTCCCCTGACAGCTAGGTTTTCTGCAGAAATGATTCAGACAAGCAGAATATCTGTCTAAAACATATACTGAAGTCGGAAATTGAAAAGAGTGGTCGCACCCATCTGAGGACCGTTCAGATGCTGATAGACAGGTTTACCGAACTCAAGTCCGGCCTTGAGTTTCTCAGATACGGAAGGCAATGTAAAATTCATTCCTGCAAGAATATCCATTCTTCTTCCGCCTTGAAGATTAGGATCGTTCTGAGGATCCATTTTATAATCGAGGGCAGAGTCTGCACCGGATATATTGTCCCATTTACTGTAAGTGACCCTTAGAATCGGGGCAGCCCATTCCCAGAAAGAATAGGAAATCCAGATCGAGGATTCGTACCTGTTTCCGAATCTGTATCCGTTGGAGTTTTTTGCGTTCCGAAGCAGCACCTGAGTAAAACTTCCTGCATTCCATTTACCGTTTGAAAATAGATAGGCAATACCCGGTATTGTATTGTATGTTCCTGAACCAGGCTGCATATTGTAGGGAGATCTGGATTCACCCATCAGAGGCATCAGATTTTTTTCATCAATGGAACCTGTAGGCAGAGAAATTCCAAACTGAAGATTGATCCTGTGTGAATCTTTTCTAAAGAACTGAAACACTCCTGTAACACTCACATCCCCTACTCCCTGCACTCTCATAAAGGAACTTTCATAGTTTCCTAAGAGCATTTTCATACTGTTGTTCACATAGGGAATCATAATCATTACAGAAAATTTATCTGTGATATTTTTCATCACACTAAGCATTGTCATTTCCATTTTCATTTTCTGAGGAACCGACATATATCTGTAAGGACTTGCATTCAGAACAGGAGCATACAGTGACGGAAGAGGACTTGCATCAGAAGATGAGGAAGTTGTTCCCGAATGATTATGGACACCGGAACTTCCTGAAACACTCAGACTGTAGTTTGGCTGAAGTCCAATCAGATATTTGGACGGATCCTGCGCCTTTCCGCCGACATACATCTCATTCATATCCATGCTCATATACATATAGTCGATCATCCATTCCTTGGATCCGTGAATATGAGGCACCATCAGTCCTGCCGGCATTCCCAGAACTTTCCCATGACTGTGACTGACGGGCTCCTGTGAATGACTGTGCTCTTTTGAATCTGAATGATGATGTTCCGTCTGATCTGCAGGATCTGTTTTTATATCCTTTCTCGGGACAGATTTATCTTCTGATACAGGAACGGTATCCTCTCCTGTCTTCTCCGGTTTCAGTTCCTGACTTTCTGCCGCATTATTCGTTTCCGAATTTTTCTCAGACTCAGGCTGTTCATTTTTTTCCAATGCCTTCCCGGAAAGTTCAGAGAGTTTCTTTGCACCCCTTTTTTTCTCTTTGGGAACCGGATGCTTATGAAGCTCCTGACTGTATGCGGTAAAACAGAAAGAACAGATAATATAAAATATAATATATTTCAAATGCATTCCCTCACTGAGCTGACCCGCCCTGAATCCAGCAGTATATCGCCTTGTTCAGTGCAGAATTTGAATTTCCGGCCATAGAACCCGCCGTTACCATAGAATACAGTCTGCTGGAACAGGCATTACCGGGAACAGTGAAAGAT
>DAORDI010000144.1:7671-13288 GCA_035345895.1 Leptospiraceae bacterium | reverse complement strand
GAACGGTCACGGCGACGGTTATTCACACGGAATTTATGCAGGAAAAATAAAAAAGCTTACGGTAGAAGACAGTTATTTTCATGACACTAAAGTCGGACATCATATCAAAAGCAGGGCTTTTTCCACTGAAATTACAGGCTCCACTCTGGATGACGGAAGCGGAGATGCCAGCTATAATATCGACATTCCGAATGGCGGGAATGCTGTCATCAGAAACAATAAAGTCATTCAGGGAGAGAAAACTCAGAACCAGACTATGCTGAGCTACGGTGCAGAAGGAAACCTGCATTCCCCAAGTTCAATCCTGATTGAAAAAAATTTTTTTGAAAACCATTTGAAAAAGGGAAGCATTGCAGTAAAAAACAGCACCTCAGTCCAGGCTGTATTAAAAGATAATGTATTTAAAAATATTGCAAAAGCACTGGACGGCCCGGGAACAGTAACTCCTTCAGCCGATACTGAAACAAAGCCTGAAGACAGACCGAAACCGCCCTCCCCTTCCGGAGAAATCCAGATTGAATCGAAAGGGAAATTCAAATCCCTTCAGGAAGCTCTGAACGAATCCAGGGACGGAGACACAATTCTCATCCCTGCGGGAACTTACACTGACGGAACTTATACAATCAGCAAAAAGCTTACCTTGAAAGGCACAGGCGGTTTTGCTCATTTTACTGCACCCAAGCTTATACCGAATAAAAAAGCAGTTTTTATTGTTCAGTCAGATACTGTAATGGAAAATATAGAAATCTCCGGAGCAAGAGTACCGGATAAAAACGGTGCAGGAATCCGATATGAAAAAGGAAATCTCACACTCATTAAATGCTATATACACGATAATGAAATGGGGGTTCTGAGCGGAGTCATCCCTTCCGGATCAGCTCATATCAAAGACTCTGAATTTTCACATAACGGACTGGACGGCTATTCAGACAGCAAGTACTGGGGACACGGTCTTTATATCGGCGATATCAAAAGCCTGAAAGTAGAAAACAGCAGATTTCACGGAACGATCATAGGACATCATATCAAAAGCAGAGCACGTTCCACTGAAATTACAGGCTCGACTCTTGATGACGGAAATGGGGATGCCAGCTATAATATTGATATTCCGAATGGCGGCACTGCAGTCATTCGTGAAAATATGATCATTCAGGGAGATAAATCTCCGAACAGGACTATGATCAATTACGGAGGCGAATCTGAACCCTATCCGTCGAGTTCCCTTCTGATAGAAAAAAATACATTCACAAACAGAAGAAAGCAGGGAAGTACAGGAATTTACAACAGGACAAAAATCAGTGCCTCCGTAAAAGGCAACAAATTCGAGAATGTGGAAAAGCCTCTCGAAGGTCCTGGAAAAATTCAATAATACCCTCTGTCGGCAGAGCGCAGATTCGCAGCCGTAACGAAAAAGAATATCAGAACTGAGTTTACTGCTGAAGGTGTATTCTGTCCGGCATTCAGGTGCTGATTAAAAAAAATATTGAATTTCTGAAAATACAGTATACTCTGGCGAGCAAGGCTTATTCTGATGACCGGGTATATTTCAAAAAAATTGAATATAATTACATTGCTAATTCCTGTCTTATGTATTTTTTCAGGATGCTCAGACAGAATGCTTCCCGCAAACGACTCCCGTCTGTCTGAAAAGGGCGGTCTGAAATATCTGAACGGAAACCCTTATACTGGAGAAATTGTCACTTTTTTTGACGGAGGTCTGCCTGAATCCTCTGTCGAATACAGGGACGGAAAAAAAGACGGAACAGAGAAGATCTGGTACAAAAACGGAAAGCTTCTTGCAGAAAGAAAGTATTCTGACGGGAAAAGAGAAGGGATTCACAAGGGCTGGCACACGGACGGAGAAATCCGATTTTACTTTTCCTTCAAGGATGACAGATTTGAAGGGGAAAACTGGACCTGGTATCCGAACGGGCAGACAGAAACATATTCAAAATTCGAAAATGGAATTCAGCTGGGATATAAACACTGGAGATCTGACGGAAAAATATATATGAATTATGTCATGGACGGATTCGAAAGAATAGGAATGTACGGAAGCAGACTCTGCAGAAAGGCGGAAAATGAAAAAGATGGAAAAACTGTATCTGATTAGTCTTGCTGCAGCGATGCTGCTCTCCTTCTGCGGAAAAGAAAACAGAAATGATGAGGATTTTGAAAAGGCAGTCCGAAGATTTAAAAATGAAAAATCCGACAGAATAGACAGACCAAGAAAATCCGTTCTTCCCTTCATTGCAGGAAAATCAATGGATCCAGTTTGGGATATAAATCATCCGGAAATCATTACAGTTCCGGAGTTTGCATTCAAGAATCAGAAAGGCAGTACTGTCACAGAAAAATCTCTGGACGGTAAAATCACCGCCGTCTGCTTTTTTTATACCAGATGCAGAGGCTTCTGCCCGAGCATTATGAGAAATATGAACCGGATCAGGGAAAAGACTGGGACTGCTCTGCATATGACATCATTTTCCGTCACTCCTGATTTTGACTCACCGGAAGTTCTCAAAAAATATTCAGATTCCACTGGTTACGGCAGAGAAAATTGGGATCTTCTGACTGGAGATAAAGATAAAATATATTCCATTGCCAGAAATATATTCAATGCAGACACAGATACATTTGAAAAAAAATCCAAGGACGATTTTATCCATTCAGAACAGATCTATATCATTGATTCAAAAAGAAGGCTGAGGGGAGTTTATAATGGAAATGCCAATGGTGATATAGAAAGAATCATTGAAGATGTACAAAAAGCATTTCGGGAAATAAATAAATGATCTTCCGGATTTTTGTTTACAATTTCTTTCCAAAAAACGTATTGTAAAAAGTCGGGAGAAATTTATGAAACTGTTTATTCCAGGAGCGGCTGTACTGATATTCCATTGCAGCCTGATCCAGTCTTCAAAGGATAATAATAAAAACACTCTTTATCTGGCTGCCGCTTATCTGGCATCAAAATCTTCATCATCCTGCACAACGAATGCCTGCAAGACAACCTGCTATGGAAGCACAATCAAAACCACTTCCATTGACTCTTCAATGCCTAGCTGGATTTCAAATAATTTTGCCTGCGTGAAAGCGTATAAAAGCACTGAGAGCGGAGTTGATTATTATGTATTTGAAACAGAAGATGTCCCTCCTCATAAAAGTCCTTACTGGGGAACCTCCAGCGCATACTATGAAGCAATGCCGTCCGGAAACACACAGCTGATTTCGAGTTTCACTGCGCAGAGTTACAAATTTAAGATTCCTGTGACACCTACAGTTGCTTCAGGCGGTTCAGTGTCCGTGCCGGGCGTTGCCGCCGGAGTTGCAGTCAACGGAGTTGTGCTTTTTTTTGGACAGGCCAGTCCAGGAAACAGTCTCAGCTCGGAACTCAGCACATTTGATTCTGCACAGGGACATCCCGACGGAGGATCTAAAAGATATCATTATCATGCTCTTCCGAAATATATCACAAATTATGAGACATCCCTTCTGGGAATTGTATCGGACGGGTACCCTGTATACGGGTCAAAGGAAGAAGACGGAACAACACCCAGCACTTCAGCGGCCACAGGCTCCACGAGTCAGTATCCGAAGCTGAATGCAAATACATACGGACACAGCCACTCCACGAAAGATTTTCCGAACGGAACTTTTCATTATCATATTACGAACTGGGACAGTTCAGTCAATATTCCGTCTATGCCGATTTATACTTATGGGACAATTACTATAAGTAATATTACTTACTAAATTATTATTATAAAGGGAACTGAATTATTTCAGTTCCTCTTCCATCTGAGCCAGGGATTCTTTGAGTTTCAGAATCTGCTCTGAGAGCTGTTCTTTAGTAAGATACGTCTTTCTTTTTTTCAGAACACTCTCAGATGCAAACTGCTTGAAACTTTCGAGATGTGATTCCAGGAGATTTTTGAATTTCATCTCCAAGGCAGACTGATTTTTATCTTTCATTCCTGATTATCCGCACTTTTATTGTCAGTCTGATTTCGGCCTGTTTTCATTCCAGTGATTTTTTCGCTCCAGACCGAACTCTTTTTTCGTTCCGAAATCTGCAGTATTGCGAACTCGGCATTGTTCTCACTGTCCAAGTGATTCCGTCTGTCGATTTACCTCGGTGCTGGTTTGTGTAAAAACAAAAATCGTATTTCTTCTTGACAAAGAGACAATTTCAAACAAACTATTGAATATGGACAACTTAGCTCGCAAGCTCTTCACCGAAGAAGAATACTTGGAAAAGGAAAGACAAGCAGCGAACAAGAGTGAATACTACAAGGGAGAAGTCTTCGCTATGGCAGGAGCGAAGCGAAAGCATAATGCCATCGTCACTGCATTGATAGCCAACCTCTATCCAAAACTTAAGGACAATCCCTGTGAAGTCTATCCTTCCGATATGAAAGTAAAAAACAAGACAGATCGATTTTATACCTATCCCGATGTAACCATCGTCTGCGGAAAGCCGGAATTTTTGGATGACACCGAAGATGTTCTTACAAATCCAACCGTGATCATCGAAGTTTTATCCGCTTCTACAGAGAAATACGACAGGGGAGGCAAATTTGCTCTATATAGAAATATACCTTCCGTTCAAGAATATATTTTGGTAAGTTCCGAAGAAAAAAAAATAGAGTCCTTCTTTCGCAGAGGTGATGAATGGATTTTTCGGGACTCTGCAGACAACTTTCGCTTACAATCTTTGGATATAGAGCTTTCCTTAGATAGCGTCTATGAAAAAGTAGAATTGCCTCCAAAGAGACTGCGAGAGGACTTTGATAATCTGTAGTGCTCATTGAAGAAGCTGCCCTTGCTTACCCCGCCAAATTCGCTCCGAACACTCACTCTCTCCCAAAAAAAATCCCTGCAGGATAACTCGCATCCTGCAGTTGTTCACACTTGTTTTTTTTCTTTGTTTTAATCTATTCGACACATTCGACATTTCGACAGGCTCAATGCACCGCAGGCTTGGTTGGTGAGCCTGTAAGGTCTAGAGCCTATGCTTCGAATATGCAGATATAAAACAGTTGATTTTTTCTGTATAACCGGTACTGTCAAAGAAAGGAGGGTGTATGACAGAAATTACAGTCAAAGTTCCGAATAACTTATTGAACATAGCACAGAAACTTGTTGCTGACGGATGGTTTTTGGATGAAAATGAAATATTTCTTTTGGCGTTCAGAAATTATTTAAGAACTCATTCTGATGAAATTATCTCTTCTTTCATTAAAGAGGATATAGAATGGGGTTTGAGTGGAAAAGACTGAACGGATCATAATCTGTGATGCTGGCCCAATTATTCATTTGGATGAATTAAATTGTTTAGATACGCTTGATTTCCAAAGAATTCTAGTTCCTATATCTGTCTGGAAGGAAATACTGCAGTATAGGAATATCTCTTCAGAAAGCATTGAAGGACTTGAAATCATTGAAACAGCAGAATTGCCCTTAGAGTTCTTGGAAATCTGTAAACTGTATGATCTTCATAAAGGAGAAGCAGCTGCAATTTTCTTATCTTTGGAATTGAAAAATTCAATATTATTTACGGATGATGGAGCAGCAAGATTATTTGCCAAAAGTAAGAATATTTCTGTACATGGAA
>DAORDI010000144.1:0-7571 GCA_035345895.1 Leptospiraceae bacterium | reverse complement strand
GATGATGGAGCAGCAAGATTATTTGCCAAAAGTAAGAATATTTCTGTACATGGAAGCTGTCCTAGCAGTCAGTCGATACTTGCCATAAAAATCTGTTTCTCATTTCAAGAATTGTTTCACTCCCCCCAAAAAAAATCCCCGCAGGACGACTTGCATCCTGCAGGTGTTCACACTTGGTTTTTTATTTTGATTCGCTCCCTTCGACACATTCGACATTTCGACAGGCTCAATGCACCGCAGGCTCAGTGACCAGAACCTGAGTGCCCTTGCCTTTCTCAGTGTCCAGCGGCTGAGAGGAGGTGGCTGACGCCATCGACGCTCTCGAAGCCATCGACTCCGTTCAGCAGCCAAGATCCCGCTTTCACAGCCCTGCACTTCAGGAGCGGATATGTCGGACAGTCCCGACCATCAGAGCACAGACAGTGTGCCCTGATGGTGCAATACAATGTATCCTGAATCAAGTAGAGGTTGCGGCTACTGAATCTTTCGAACCTTGTTGTTGTTGAATTCGACCATATACAGACTGGTTCCGTCTGTAGTAATTCCAAAGGAATTATTAAATCTTGGCACATTACCGGTTCCATCCAAATCTCCCGCTGTAATCGTTCCTTGTGCAGGTCCTGCTAGGGTAGTCACAGCTCCTGTCGCAATGACAATCTTTCGGATTTTATTATTACTTGAATCCGCTACATAGACGTTGGTTCCATCAGTTACAATTCCCTTAGGCTGATTGAACCTCGCAGCATTTCCGGTTCCATCTGTATCCCCAGATGTCGTTGTCCCCTGGGCTGGTCCAGCCAAAGTTGTAACAACCCCTGTTGCGATTACAACCTTTCGGATTTTGTTATTACTTTCATCTCCTACATACAGATTTGTACCGTCGGTTGTAATATTCGTTGGATTATTGAACCTCGCAGTATTTCCGGTTCCATCCGTATCCCCAGATGTATTCGTTCCATTTGCGGGCCCTGCTAAGACTGATACGGCTCCGGTGGAAATTACAATTTTACGAATTTTATTATTTTCTGCCACATAAACATTTGTTCCATCAGTTGTAATTCCATACGGAGATGTAAATCTTGCTGCATTGCCTGTTCCATCTAAGTCACCGGCTGTAGTTGTTCCCTGTGCAGGTCCCGCTAAGATCGACACTGCACCAGTGGAAATCACTATCTTACGTATTTTATTGTTACCTCTATCTGCTACGTAAAGATTTGTTCCATCCGAAGTCATTCCCCACGGTCCGCTTAATCTTGCTGCATTGCCTGTTCCATCTAAGTCACCGGCTGTAGTTGTTCCCTGTGCAGGTCCCGCAAAAGTAGTCACTGCCCCTGAAGAAATAACTATCTTTCTGATCTTATTATTTAAAAACTCAGACACATATAGATTTGTTCCATCGGTAGTTATTCCGGTAGTCCCTGAAAACCTCGCAGCATTTCCAGTTCCATCTGTATCCCCTGATGTCGTAGTTCCATTTGCAGGGCCAGCAAACACAGACACAGTTCCGGTAAGACTGCTCAGAAATTTCAGAATCCCTCCTCCAATCGATGTAGCACACGATACACTGACATTCGTAACATTTGCAGAAGCTGTTCCAGACCCCGAACTTACAGTGCAAGTCGCAAAACTAGGCTGTGTCTTGACAGTCACTGCATACGCACCGCTGACTTTCGTAGCAAATGTAAATGTTCCGGATGTTGTGCCTGATGCAGCTGTCACAGTCAGATCATCTCCTGCATTGTTCTGCAGAACAAGTCCTGAAGTCCAGAGATCAGATACTGTTCCTCCGACTGTGTAAGTAGAAGCTGTGCTTCCAGTACTTCTGCTCGCACTCAATGCAGCTGCGCCCAATGCCAATGTCTTTGTATTGTCATCCTTCTTTTTATCGCATCCGACAGTAAACAAGCTGATCATCAGTGTGGATACTGCAGCATTCTGAATTCTTTTCCGAATTTCTTTCATAAGTTCTCCTAGTATCTATTAAAAAATAATCAGCAAACAATACAGTACCGAGTCTTTTTATATAGAATAATGCATTCAATTCTCAGTGTGCAAAATGTAGCTGCAAGCAGATTCTGTATTTTTTTCAGTCTCAATTCCGGTTTTTTTGCACAAATCCCGAAAAACCTTAGGGGAAGCCCTAAGGTTTTTCAATTGCTCCCTCAAAACATTCGACAAGCTCAGTGACCAGAGCCTGAGGGAGCATAGTCTTCTTGCCGCAAGGACACTTCGAAACATTCGATATTTCGAACTCAGTGACCGGTGACTGACAGCGGTGGCGAAGCCCTCTTGAATCGGTAAGTGCACCAAAGTCTTGACAGATCAGACAACTCTTGTATTACGAAGTCTTTCAATACTGCAGGTCCAAAGAAGCCAGACATCCATTATCAGATCTATCCGCTTCCCAGATGGAATCTGGCAGAAACGCTCTATCTCATTGACAATCAGAAGTAATGTATCCTTCATACTCGAAGCAGAAGAATCGCATTTTCTGATATTCAACCGAAATCCGAAACTCAGCTGGACAGAAAAAGAATATGGCGGATGAAAGATTTTTGTCTGTGGGAAATGCAGGACACCTCTCTGCACCGTCCATAGGGACTTTTTTTGCACAAAACCCCAAAAACCTTAGGGCTTCCCCTAAACTTCTGCGAGAGTAAAATCCAATTGTTTTTGTCATCTTTCCCATAGGCTGGAGAATAGGTTTATGTCAAAACCGATTCGCCTCATACTGGCAGACGATCATTCTGTAGTCACAGAAGGAATCAGAGCAGTATTCAGATCAGATTCCAGATATGAAGTCTGCGGGACTTTTTCAAATGCAGAGTCTGTCCTGAAGTATCTGGAGAAAGAATCTGCGGATATGATTCTTCTGGACATTGGTATGCCTGGAGCAGGAAATTTTGCACTTCTCAAAGAGCTGAAGAAAAAATATCCTTTCATAAAAGTTGTAATATTCACCATGTACGACGGTCTTCAGTATTTCTTCGATGCAAGAAAATACGGTGCTGACTCCTATGTGCTGAAATCAGAGTCAGTGACCTTTCTTCCCAGTGTTCTTCAGTTCGCTGTAAAAGGAACCTTCTACTGCTCCGATGACCTGAAACGGTATCTGACTGATTCAAGTAAAAAAAAAGAGGTATTGAAGCCTCTCGAACTTGAGATTGTGCATTATATTTCTTCAGGCCATACCTACCGACAGATCGGTGAAAAAATTGGCCGCACCGAAAAAACTGTGGAATACTATACCGGCAGAATCAGGAAAAAAATCGGCGTGCAGAACAATTCAGAACTTCTGACTTTCATCAGCAGAAACTATTTTAAGTACAACTGACCAGCAGCCCAGAGTGCGGTCACGCACTCTGGGCTGCTGGAAGATACAATGAACAGCAGGTCCCTTTTCCTTCTGCACTCCTGAATTCGATTCTGCCCTTATGCGCTTCCATAATGTACCTGCAGATGAAAAGTCCCATCCCGCTCCCAGCCTCTCCCGAAGTTCCGGAAGTCACTTTCCTTGTCCCAGGTTCAAAAATCATATTCAGCTGTTCTGAACTCATCCCTACTCCATTGTCTTCAATCTCAATCAGATCCCAGTTCTGTACTGTTGAAAATCTGAGAATGATCTGACCGCCTTCCCTAGTAAACTTGACTGCATTTCCGATGAGATTTCGGAGCACCTGAGTCAGAAGATCCAGATCTGCAAAAACAGGAGTATCATTCAGTATCTCCTGTCTAATTGTAATATTTTTTAATGATGCCTGAATCACTGCCTCATTCTTCAGACTGTCTGCCAGATCCTGAAAACGGATTTTCTGCCTGCTGACTTTGACCGAACCGGTTTCAATCCTGCTGAGACTAAGGAGTTCCCTGATCATCTTCAATGAATACTGAACGCTCTCTCTGCCCATTTTCAGGAAATGGCTTCTTTCTTCTTCAGAATCAAGTATATCCTTCCTGTCCAGGATATCCAGTACGTTGGATACACCGATCAGTGGGGACCTGAGATCATGAGATACGATAGAAACAAATTTGTCCTTGATCAGATTTGCCTGTTCTGCAACTTCTTTCTGCAGGCTGAGTTCTTTTGTCCTGTCGCTCACCTTCCTTTCCAGACCTGCATTCAGTTCAGTCAGTTCCAGACTCAGATTCTCCGCCAGATTAAATCCTTTGGAAAACCTTCTGGAAAGCATCACAGACTGAATGAATATGAATGCAAAAAGACTCTGAGGGGCAAGGTATTCCGAACGGATTAAGGTCATAGAATGCAGAATGTCATTAACTGTTCCCGCAAAAAGAATAAAGAGTCCGAATAGGAAGATCTTTGCACCCTCTCTTTTTTTCCTCAGGGCCTGTACCATCACAAATGAAGTATATATCATAAATATAAATACATATAAATGATAATAGAAAGCGGTCTGTGTGTAAAAAGAACTGTCCGTGAGGAGAACAATACCGCAGAACACTGAAGAAACCATCCAGAAGAATTTCAGTGCAGTTCTGCTGAATTCGTTCGGAAAAATACTGAACTGAAAACCGGCAAAAAAAGGAACTGCAAGATAATATGCCAGATACTCGATTCTATTGAGAATCAGGAAAGAATTCCCTGTAAAGAAATTATTCAATATTTTTTCATTGAACCCCAGAAGACGGAAATCCATTGCAGTGCAGAAAAGACTGAATGCAAGAGCAGACCTGTCTTTTCTCCTGAAAAAATACACAGCGAAATGGTAGATTGCCATAATGCTGATGCTTCCGCAGAGAAACATAGTCTGCAGAAGTCTTTTCTCGCGGATGCTCCTCAGTTTTTTCTCTTCACCGAGAGATATGGAGTACCAAAGTCCCCCTTCAGTATAATGAAAATTAGATACATGAAATACTATTTCCATGATGCTGCCGGTTTCAGGGAGACTGACAAGCCTAGGCAGATGTTCCGGAACACTTTCTGCCTTTGTTTTTCCGACAATTCCGTTCGAGGCAGTCAGAATCCCGTTCACAAACATTGAATATGCGGTTCCCGCTTCAGGAACCTGCATCGCCAGAGAGAATGTCCTTTTTTCCGGAAGAACAACTTTCAGACGGTAACTTGCATAACCGTCACTGCCTTTCATTTCCCTGTTCCAGACACCGTTTACCTTGATAAAATTCTTTGACTGGGGAGAGTCTTTTTGCTTCAGATCAATAAACTCTCCTGGAAAAAATTCCCATTCTCCGTCCAAGGATGCCGTATTTTCCTGGAAATCCCAGCTTCTTAAATCCAGAACTCCCTTTTCTGCAGGAATCCTGGACGGGAGTTTATCCCTGCACTGAACAAATGCAAGGATGATAGTCAACATTAAGGTTTTCTGAATTTTATAGAACATTTCATTTGACACTGAAAATCAATACCCGCCTGCAGAACAGTTTTTTTCATTCATCCTGCACAAGTTCAGATATAACTGTTTCTACAGTGTCAGATCCCTGAGATTTTAAAGGACTTCGATCCCTATTCTGTCTTTACATAAATCTCAGAACCCTTTTCCCTGAACTCCTTTGCCTTTTCAATCATTCCGATTTTTGCTTCTTCAGATTCTGCATAGTCTCTCACATCCTGAGTAATTTTCATTGAACAGAAATGAGGACCGCACATAGAACAGAAATGCGCTTCTTTCATCCTGTCCTGAGGCAATATTTCATCATGGAAACTTTCTGCAGTTTCAGGATCGAGTGAAAGTGCAAACTGATCCTTCCATCTGAATTCAAATCTTGCCTTGCTCAGAAGATTGTCTCTTTCCTGTGCTCCCGGATGGCCCTTTGCGAGATCAGCAGCATGAGCCGCTATTTTGTATGTGATGACTCCAGTCTTTACATCGTCCCTGTTTGGAAGCCCCAGATGTTCCTTCGGGGTAACATAACAGAGCATAGCAGTTCCGAACCATCCGATCATTGCAGCACCGATTCCGGAAGTAATATGATCATAACCGGGTGCAATATCTGTCACCAGAGGGCCTAGAGTGTAGAAAGGAGCTTCATGACAGATCTCGAGCTGCTTTTCCATATTCTCTTTAATCATATGCATAGGAACATGGCCTGGTCCTTCAATCATCACCTGTATATCATGTTTCCATGCCCGCTGAGTCAGCTCGCCTAAGGTCTTAAGTTCCGAAAACTGTGCCTCATCATTTGCATCGGCAATGCATCCTGGACGCAGACCATCGCCGAGAGAGAATGAAATATCATACTTTTTCATGATTTCACATATATCATCAAAATGAGTATACAGAAAATTTTCCTTATGATGAGCAAGACACCATTTGGCTAGAATGGATCCTCCTCTGGAAACGATGCCTGTAGTTCTTTTTGCAGTCATCGGAACATATCTGAGAAGAACGCCGGCATGGATGGTAAAATAGTCCACTCCCTGCTCCGCCTGCTCTATCAGAGTTTCCAGAAAGATGTCTATATTCAGATTCTCCGCTTTTCCCTTGACTTTCTCGAGAGCCTGATAGATAGGGACAGTGCCTATCGGAACCGGTGAATTTCGAAGAATCCATTCCCTTGTTTCATGAATATTCTTTCCTGTAGAAAGATCCATCACTGTGTCTGCACCCCATTTAGTGGCCCATTTCAGTTTTTCCACTTCCTCCTCGATAGAAGAAGCGAGCGCAGAGTTTCCGATGTTTGCATTAATTTTTACAAGGAAATTTCTTCCGATGATCATCGGTTCGAGTTCTGTATGATTGATGTTTGCAGGGATGATCGCACGTCCCCTTGCGACTTCGTCCCGGACGAAATCAGGACTGACGTTCTCACGAATGCCAATAAAGCGCATCTCTTCGGTGATCTCGCCCTTTCTAGCATAGTGCATCTGAGAGAAATTTCTGTCACCTCGGTCCTTTCTTTTCTGAATCCACTCTGCTCTTCTTTTGGGAAGACCCTTTTTCAGATCCGTATTTTCAGGACCCTCTGTGCAATATAATGAAACTGTCTCTCCGTTTGTGAGAGTGATTTTTTTGGAAGGTACAGATAATTCTGCCGGCTCCTGAATATTCATACAGACCTCGTAAAATACAATGTGCTGTTACAACTATATGAAGCGGGCAGAAATTGAAAACTTTTTTACTGAATTCAGCCTTTCTGCAGAACAACGCACCTGTTGGAATTTGTCCCTTTTTCATTATTGGATATATTCCAGCAGTTGGAAAGTTTGGTAAACTTCTGGGAATTTATATATGTTCTTGTCCAATGCAGACCTGTGTCTGCCGACATATTGATGACAATCTCATCCAGATTCACAAGTTTTCCATGATAGTCCACATCACCTACTTCCATCACTATGTTCGCTTTTTTCTTCAGAACCCTGGATGCTTCCCGTAAAGTGCCGTGAATGAATTTCGACCAGGCATCAATAGTAGGAAGAATACTGAGAGAGGCAGCTTCTTCATCCGGAATCCCGAGGAACCAGAGTTTCATCCAGTTGTCGGCAGCATAATTGACCTTGTCCAGGAAAGGCGGAGATGTCACAATCAGATCCACAGATCCTGATTTGACTGCAGAAATGGAATCCGAGGAAAAATTTACATACTGATTTTCTT
>DAORDI010000143.1:0-13323 GCA_035345895.1 Leptospiraceae bacterium | reverse complement strand
ACTTTCTTACTTTTTTCACCAAAAACTCCCCCTCTCATAAAAAAAATTCAACCCCCCACCCACCGACAGGAACACTCTCCAGAAGACAGCCGGCCAATGCTGTCAAATTAAGGTTCTTTATTCAGGAAAGACGGTTGCCGAGTGATTTTCACCGCCCACCTCGATAAGAAAAACCCTGAAAATATTGGGTTTTTCACTCGGTGACCGGCGGTGAAAATTGTATCGAGGCATCATTCCTCATAACATCTTTGAACGTCTACTGTTAATTGTACAGCATTGGACAGCCGGCTCACATCCCAGCCCAATGTCAGATTTATGCTGCTGTAAGACTGTTGATTTCATTAGATATTGTAAGAGAGATCTGGCTTATGCCTTAAGGGAAGCAGTTCCATAATAACCAGAAAGAACTGTTCAGTGAAAAATCTGTCTCGAGCAAAAACCTCGAGACAGCATAAAGTTTTTCGGAAAGAAGAATCGAGAATATATGAAACAGTCTGCAAATGCTGCACCGATGTAATTGGCCTCAAAACAGTGCAGCCGAATACCGTTTCACACAAAATCAATGTTGTCAATGCTTACATGAAATAAGTATCTGTCAACGATTTTTATCATTGATTTTCTTTTTTTTCATTTCAAAGTGGATTCATGAAGGAAAAACCTTATCATCACAAAGACTTGAAGAACAGAATCATCAAGGAAGCACTGCGAATCCTGCAGAGCGAGGGGATTCATGGTCTCAGTCTGAGAAAGATCGCCAAAAAACTTGGGACTAGTCATGCAGCCCCCCACAGACATTTCCAGGATAAGAATCAGCTTCTGGCAGAAATTTCGGAAAAGGGATTTCTCATACTTCAAAAAATGATTGTTCAGAATATGGAACACGAAACTGTTCCTTCAAAGAAACTGAAAAAATACGGTGAGTCTTACATAAGATTTGCGGCAGAATATCCCCAGTATTTCAGAGTAATGTTCGGTGAAAATTTTTACGAAAAAAACAGTTATCCTGAATGCGAAAAAGCAGGAATGGATGCATTTAACCTTCTTCTCACAGTCATTTCAGAATGTATGGAAAAGAAAGAATTTGCAAAAGGCAATCCGCTGGCATCAGCAATATCGGCCTGGTCTGCCGTACATGGTCTTTCTTCTCTGATTGTGGACAACAGACTGGAAATTTTCCAGGAAATGAATTTTAATACAGACACTGCATTTCTTTCAGAGATTGTATGCACAGACATACTGAACGGAATGCTTGCAAAGAAGAAAAAGACGGTTAAGAGCAAAAAAACTTGACTTATGTGAAAACTTTCCTCTAATTACATTTCAGAATTTCAGCAAATACAAATTCTGGATGCAATGATGAAATTTTCAAAAATTATAATACTGCCGCTGTTCTTCTTCTCCTGCACAAAAAAACAGCTGCCGGCACCCGAACCGCAGAATCAGTCAAATGCTGTCATTTTTGAACTGGAAGTGCTTAGAGTCATGGATGACAGACTTCCAGGATTAAATGATGAGGATATGAAAGAAATCCTTGCAGAGGCAGAGCGGATTTTGAAAGCGAAGCTCGGAAATGAGTCTAAATTCAAATTCAAAGACAACGGTACAGCAGCGGCAAAGGATTTTTTTTCGGGCAGGAACTACAAAAACTCTAATTCCTATAAAGAAAACAGGAACTGGAAACTGAACATTCAGTCCAATAAAAAGGAAATCCGAAAATATTTATCTCAGCAGAAAATTCTGAAAAACACCTCCCATTTCCTGAAAGACTGGTCGCTTGACTCACTGAATCAGTTTTTCCCCGGATCTAAAACCTATGATCAGGCGGCAAAAAATCTCAACGCTGTATATTCAGAAAAAATTGAATGGCTGAAATCACTGAAAGTGGAAGAAAAGGACAGCCTTGTCATTCTTCCTCCGGAAGACTTTCAGTCATATGTGGAATGGCTGACACTTATGTTTGAGCAGAATCAGTACGATATTATTTTTACCAACAGTCTTATTATAAATGACTATATGGCCTCCCCCTATCCCCATACGATTTCCAAGCATGCAAAAATCGGCGGATCATCTTTCATCAGTCCTAAAAGAAGCGCAATGGCAGGTGCAAGTCTGCTGGTCAGCACACTGGAAGACTTTGGCCGGATAAAGGGACTGAGCAGTCCTCTGGAGATAGAAAGACAGGAAAGGAACAGAATCATCGGAGGCTTCCTGCTGGCACATGAAATTGGTCATGCATTTTATAAAATTCCTGATGTGTACGATCATACTGATTCCTGTCTCATGAATTCAAAATGGGAAAAACTGAACTCTGTCGACGGATACAGGCTTCTGGCTTCCGATATGTCTCCCTGCCCTTACTGCAAAAAATGGGAGCAGTCCAAGAATCTGTACATCGACGGTCTGGAACTTCAGATGAGGAATGATCAGCTGGAGGCAGGAAAGGCCTTTCTGAAATCTGCTGAAATTCTTCCGGAAAGAATTGACGGAGATCGAAAGGCATATTATAATTTCCTGATGACCAATGCAGAGACTGCACTGAAGAAATCCGGCAGAGACATTCAGGATTTCATCAGGAAAGAATCTGGTACGTCAGAAAAGAACTGATATAAGCCAGCACAGTCATGTATAGAAAGAGCATTCCTGTCCAGAAGTAGGAATTCGTTTCCTTCCTGACAACGGCCAATGTGGACATACACTGACATGCAAATGCAAAGAAAACCAAAAGACTGCATCCGGTAGCCATACTCCAGAGAGCAGAACCGTCTTCTCTTTTCTGTTCCTTCATTATTGATGAAAGCTGCTTTTCATTCTTTTCATCCGTTCCATATATGACTGCAAGCGTGGATACCATGACTTCTCTGGCAGAAAAAGCACCCAGGATGGAAATTCCGATTTTCCAGTCGAATCCAAGAGGGCGAATCACAGGTTCCACTGTCTTTCCCACTGCAGCAGCATATGAGTTCAGAGTGATTTCCTCTCTTGCCGCACTGTCAGGCTGAAAATTCTTTTTTTCATTCGGAAAATTCAGAAGAAACCACAGTATTGCGGAAGCATAGATGATTATCATACCAGTATTTATAATAAACTCTTTTATCTTTCCGTACAGGTCAAGGAATGTGCTTTTCACCGAAGGAAATCTGAAAAAAGGCAGCTCCTGGATGAAATAAGAAGGATCATTTCTGAAGAAAGTTCTTTTCATGATCAGGGCAGTAAGAACAGATGCAGTCATTCCAAGAAAGAAAAGTCCGAGAAGAACAAGTCCTTTCAGGCTGACAAAACCGAATACTGATTCGTCAGGAAATACTGTACTGATCAGAAGCGTATATACAGGATATCTTGCTGAACATGTGATCAGAGGACTGGCAAAAATAGTAATCAGTCTGTCGGATCTGTTTTCTATTGTCTTTGTTCCAAGGATGGCAGGGACAGCGCAGGCAGCAGAAGAGAGAAGCGGAATAAACGATTTTCCGGAAAGTCCGAACCGTCCCATGAGTCTGTCCATCAGAAATGAAGCCCTGGACATATACCCTGTCTCTTCGAGCATCAGTATGAAAAAAAACAGAAGTGCAATCTGAGGAATAAACGCAAGCACAGTCCCGGCTCCCTTGATCAGTCCTTCCGAAACAAGCGCACTCACCGGGCCAGGCGGTAGAAACTCCTGAACATTTTTAGCAGTCAGATCAGTCAGAGATTCTATCCATTGAATAGGAACCTCCGACCATGTAAACAGCAGCTGAAAGACCAGTGCCATAATGAAGAAGAAAAAAAGAAAACCTCCGACCGGATGGAGAAAAAGTCTGTCCGCCTTTTCTGTCCATGAGAGTCTGCCGGAAGACAAAGTGCCTGAAGTGCAGGAAGCGATAATTTCACGGATCTTCATTGAACGGGAAATCATTTCCTCCTGGTAAGTGAAGCTTTTCCCGTATTCAGTAAATTCCTGTTTAATAAATTCTCTTACTTTTTCGGAAAAATCGCCCAGAGAAGGCAGTTCGGAAGAAATTCTTTCTCCGCTCAGTTCTCTGAATGAATTTCGAAGAGCAAAAGAGGTCAGATCGTTCTGTGAAGAATGAAGAGAATTAAGAACCTTGTCAAAAAATTTCTGCTTGCCCGATTCATAGAGAGGAAACAGTTCAGGAATCTGAAAATTCGCATCATCTCTGATGCATTCCTTAAGTTCATTTATGCCTTCCCCCTTTTTGGGATTGCTCAGTATGACTTTCACGTTCAGAAGTCTGCTCAGTTTTTCTGCATCAATTCTGAGATTTCTTTTTTCGAGAATGTCATTCATAGTCAGGACCAGAATCATTCCGCATCCAAGCTCTGCCGTCTGAAAAAAGAACTGAAGGCTTCTTTCGAGGACACTTGCATCGGCTATGAAAAGTATTCTGTCTTCCTGCTTTCTCTGCACCAGATTCGCTGCAATGACCTGCTTGTCTTCAGAGACCCCATGAAGAGAATATGCGCCAGGCATATCGATGATTTCAAGCTCATCTTCCTCATACACCACGGTGCCGGTTTTTTTTTCCACAGTGACTCCGGAATAGTTTCCGGTCTTCTGACGAAGTCCTGTCAGCTGATTGAAGAGAGTCGACTTGCCGCAGTTTGGATTGCCTGCCAGGAAAATTCTGTGAGTCATAATACCTCGATCTCTCTGGTGTCTCCTGAACGAAGTGTAATGAAATTTTCTCCCATTTTCAATACTACCTTGTCCAGACTGCCGTATTTTCTGAGCACTGTGAACCGGGCACCCGGAATCAGTCCAAGATCCATAAGTTCCACAGTATAGTCCTGACTGAGTCCTGTCTGAAATCCGATGATTTCCGAAGTCTCCCCTTCATTAAGGCTGAAAAGAGTTTTCATGAGTCCAGATATTTTTTCTGATCGCGGATAAGATCCATATCAGGAGCCAGAATTTTTACATATCGGTCAAAGTACAGAAGCTGCTTGATCAGAAGTCCAAATTCCCTCGGAATCTTCAGTCCGTTTCTCTTGCTGATATCACTTATATCGAACATCAGTCTGTTGATTCTGGCTTCATCCAGATCTTCAGGTCTTCTCTGCGCTGCCTCAGTAATGTTTCTCATCTCTTTGATTACACGGTGAAGATCAGATGCAAACTTAGTCTCATTGATGCCTGAGGCAGTGGAATCCATCAGTATAAGTCCCTTGGCCATAAAATCTGCATTTTCCGTTCCCATTCCCTGCATAAAGAGCATCAGTCCCTGCCATACCTGAGATGATATTCTTCCCACAATTCCAAAATCTATGAATCCGAGAGTCCCATCCTTGAGAAGCATCAGATTTCCTGCATGTACATCCGCATGGAAAAGACCGCACTGACCGAGAGATTCAAACCATATATTCAGTGCATTCATCAAAGTCTCTTCAGGATCTGAGGAATACTTGCGTATCGCACCAAGATCAGTAAGTGCCACGCCGTAAAATCTTTCCATAGTGAGAACTCTTTTCGTAGAAAGATGACCGTATACTTTCGGAACCCGCGCCCTGGTCTCTCCTTTTTTCAGAAGGTATGCATCAAATTCTTCCATATTCTTTTTTTCCTGGATGAAATCCACTTCTTGAAGAATGGAATCATAAAACTGACGGATTATATCCGTGATTCCGGAACTGTTCAGCTCAGGTGCAATTCTGCTGAACAGAAGTGCGGAAAAATAAATCAGATTCATGTCTGTCTTTAATGTAGATTCAATGTCAGGTCTCTGTACTTTGATGACGACATCATATCCCTCAAGAGTCACGGCTGCATGAACCTGTGATATGGATGCAGAGGCTATCGGCTTTTCCTCAACGGATCTGAAAAAACGGTGAATGTCGCCGCCAAGTTCCTTCTCCACGCTTTTTCTGATATCGGAAAAAGGAAGCGGTCTCACTGAATCGAGACATTTCTCCATTTCCTGAGTATACTCTTTCGGAAAAAGAGACGGAGCAGATGCAATGAACTGTCCCAGTTTAATATAAGTCGCTCCCAGTTCTTCAAATGCTTCTCTTAGAAGAACTGGATAATCAGGATTCTTATTATCCAGAAACATATCCTGAAGAATCCGAATAAGTTTGGTTCCGAACACAAAGCCTGAACCGAGAATTCTCAGTCCGCCTCCAAGTCCAAGATTCAGAATTGAAAACTGTTCCATACTCTAGTTAATCTCCCGATGATTATTTTCCTACACAGAATTTGCTGAAAATCCTCCCAAGGATTTCTTCTGTATCAGCCTTTCCCTGTATTTTTCCTATTGCTGAAAGCGCCCTGTTGATATCCTGAACATAAATTTCCGAAGGTGCTCCCGTATTGAAAAGCTCCAGTGCCGTTTTTACCGACTCTGAAATCATTCTGAAAAAAAATCTGTTCCTGTCTTCCAGAAAAACGAAATCAGGATCCATTTTTCTCTCATGCATTCTTTCGTGAATCTCTTCGAGAAGTTCTTCAATTCCAGTTCTCTGTGTGCAGGACACGGAAATGAATGCTGATTCAGCAATTCCCAGAGCACTCTTCAGTCTGTCCGCATTCCAGCTTTTATGCATAATGTCGGATTTGTTCAGCACAAAAACAGTTCCTTCATGCATTTTATTATAATTTTTCTGTATCTCTTTTTCATTAAAAGGAACCGAGGTATCGAATACAGCCACACGGATGTCTGCCGAATCAAATTCTTTTCTGCTTTTTTCTATTCCAGCTTTTTCAATCTGATCCTCAGTATCTCTTATTCCCGCAGTATCTACGAGACGGAGAGGAATCCCCCGAAGATCCATATCCTCTGAAAGAAAATCTCTAGTTGTTCCCGGAATGGGAGATACTATCGCTCTTTCCTTTCCCAGGAGAAGATTCAGAAGACTGGACTTTCCTGCATTCGGCTCTCCGAAAATTACAATCTTTCTTTTTTCAAATACGGACTCAGCTCTCTCTGAATTCCTGAGGGTCTTATCGCAGAGAGATATCACATCCTGCATTCTTTTTTTTCTCTCTTCAAGGGATTCGAAAGTGAGATCCTCTGTGGAAAAATCAATTTCCGCCTCACACTCTGCCTTCAGTCCGATAATGTCGCTCCTGAGTCTGGACACCAGTCTGTGAGTTTCCCCGAAAAGATTTTTCTGAGCCAGTTCCAGCTCGTATCCTGATCTGGCAGTAATGACTCGGTGAACAGCCTCCGCGCATGTAATATCCAGTTTTCCCGACAGATAGGCTCTTTTAGTAAATTCTCCTCTTTCTGCCGGACGCACTCCCGAATCAAATATCATGCTTAATGCTTTTTTCATTAAAATTACATTCCCATGAAAGAAAAATTCTGCCATATCCTCGCCAGTGTAGGAATTTGGATCGGCATAATATACAAATACAATCTGATCCAGGTGGGGATTTCCGAAATCGCATTTAAGTGCCCTTCTTGCATTTGCCTTTAAATAATCTGTTTCAAGTTTTTTTCCATTTTTATGCAGAAGGGATGATGAAGTGTGCAGAACTCCGGGACCGGAGATTCTGATAATACCGATGGCGCTGTTCAGCAGGGCTGTGGATACAGCCCCGATAGTATCATTCAAAAGACTCGTTGTCCTCTTCTTCGGAGCCCATATCCTTGATCTTGTCAGCATCCTTATATTTATGCTTGTCTTTCATTGGAATAATTCTGACTCTTTTATAGGTTCCGTTTCCGTCACTCAGAGTAAAAACTCTTCCGTCCTTCTGAAGAGCCATATGAATGATTCTTCTTTCATAGGGATTCATCGGTTCAAGCAGTCTGGACTTTCCGGACTTAGCTACCGAAGAAGCCATTGATTTTGCAAGTCTGACCAGAGACATTTCTCTTTTGTCCCTGTACGATTCAATATCCAGTACAATTTTTCTTCCATGCCGGATTTTTGAATCAATCATCAGATTCAGAAGAAACTGAAGAGCATCGAGTGTATTGCCTCTTCTTCCTATAATAATTCCGGATTCCTGACTAGCAAGTTCTATGTAAATCTTTCCGTCAACATCTCCCATTCCTACCACTTCAGCGGCGATTCCCATCTTCTTAAGAAGAGTAATTGCCACACCGTGAATGATCTTTTCTGCAGGAATGTCTTTGGAAGCGACAAAGGCCCTCACAAGTGCAGGCTTCTTCTGAGTAATTCCCAGAAATCCGCCCTTGCCTGATTCCAGAACATCAAAACGCAGATCATCTTCCTTCAGCCTGAGAAGCTGAAGAACGGATGCTTCTGCTTCCGCAACTGATTTACCTTCTGATTCAAAAATATAACCTAACATATTATTTCCTTTTTTTCTGATTTGATCCTTTTGTGTACTGAGGAGAAGAAGTATTCGTCACTGTAGTAGTCACAGTCGCGGCGGCACTCTTCTTAGGAGCATTCTTTTTTGTTTCTACAAATTTATTGGTATAAACCTGCTGAACAATGGAGAGAATATTCTGTATTGTCCAATACATTGTCACACCGGAAGGCATCGACCAGAAGAAAAACAGCATAATGAAAGGCATCATGTACATCATTGTCTTCTGATTCGGATCAGATCCTGCAGTGCTTGTCATCTGCATCTGAAAAAACTGAGTTCCCACCATAATCAAAGGAAGAACATTCAGACTGACTGCACCGAAACCGTAAAAGTTTGCGGTCTGCCAGACTGTATCAGGCTCGCTCAGATCCTTTATCCAGAGAAAAGGACTTTTCCAGAGGTCAATTGTATCACTGAATGCAGTATACAGTGCAATGAATATAGGAATCTGAACAATCATCGGAAGACATCCGCTGGCCGGGTTTACTTTATTCTTCTGATAAAGCTCAAGAGTTTTGGCCTGTTTTTCCTTAGGATCGTCAGCATATTTTTCATTGATTTCTTTCAGAAGCGGGCTGAGTTCCTGCATTTTCTTCATGCTTTCAGCCTGTTTCTGGTTCAAAGGATAAAATGCAACCTTGAAAAGAATAGCAAAAACAATGATGCACCATCCGAAGTTCGGAATGGCGTACTCATACATTTTTTTCAGAACCCATACAATCCCGTTACGGAAAGGTGTTGTAAGACCCTGATTGAAAGATTTGTTCAGTTTCTCACTGATCCCTGCAAAAAGAGATTCTTTATTCTGAGCAGGATCCAGATTCTTGTCTCTGAAACGCATCCCGTCTTCTTCACGAATCCCTACATAAGCGGCAAAATCAAATTCCTTTGTCTCACCTGGTCCAATTTTGATATTTTCCAATATTGGCAGGACACCTGTCGTGTTTCCCAGCCTTTCATCGAGCAGAACTCTTGTCGGAAACGTTTCCGGTTTCAGTGGATCAAGTGCTGCAATAAAATAGCGGCTCCCAGTTCCGACAAAATCAATTCCTTTTTCGAAATTGATCGCAGAGAATCTTTTGTCTGTATTTCCTGAACCGAAAAGCTTAGACATAAATCCTTCCGAGCTTCCTCCATCCTGAACTGCATCAAAACTCCCGTCCTTAAAATAAAACTTGAAATAATTTGGGACTTCTCTTTCAGCAATTCCGCCCGGTCTGACAGGACCGAGACTTCCGAAGTTTTTCAGATATGCAGGCTTTTCCTTGAATATCTGGATTTCTTCCTTTCCAGGATTGGAAAACGAAAGTACAAATTTAAAATAGTTTTCATTTGGAAAAAATGAGTATTTCTTCTGTATTGTGTATTTTCTGTCTGTGGAAACTGTCCTGAATACTGCAGTCAGCTTCTGCTGATCAAATTCAGATTCGTAAACAGTATGATTATAAGGACTTATTGGAATTTCTTCCTGAGACTCTATGATGTTGAAATCAAATCCCTTTTCTCTCGAAACCTCAATCGCCTTGAAAGTCTGTCCGTCAAATTGGACAGTATCATTTTCTCCTTTCGCTATGACGACATCCTTTCCGTCCATATCCTTGTAATTCTTCACGTAGAATTTCTTTATTCTTCCGCCCTCGGAACTCAGTTCAGCCAGAAAGGAAGACGTAATGATTCTGTAGTCTTTTACCTCTATTTTTTTTGCAGGGGCTTCCAGCTTTTCCTTTACAGGCTTTTTCTCATCCTTTGAAGCAGTCTCTTTTGTCTGCTTGGAAGGAACTTCCTTGTTGTCAGGTTTTACTTCAGCAGGGTTTGAGACTTCTTTTGCGACTGGATCTTTTTTCTTTGGAGTTTCTTTGGGCTGGGGAAAGAATACATAGTTGATTGTCATCCAAATCCCAAATCCGAGTATTATAGCTAGAAGCAGCTTGGATTGTCTATCTTCCATTTAAGTTTTTATCCTTTGTACAGTAATAGTATTGATCTGTCTTCCATTTATTTTTCAGGCACTGGATCGAGACCTCCGGGATTTCCCGGATGACATCTGCAGATTCTTTTTGCGGAGTAAAATGACCCGAGCAAAAAGCCGTGTCTTTCATAGGAGAGCATTGCATATTCAGAGCAGGATGGAACAAATCTGCATACAGGCGGCAGAAAAGGAGAGATCAGCTTTTTATAAAATTTAATGAATAATATTGCAATATATTTCATTGAATCTTTGATAGAAGTGATTCCAGTGCTTTTACTCTGAATTCATATTTCATTTTTGTAAATTCCAGATTTGCTGTCAAAGCCAAGTCAAAATGATCAGGAACAGGTAAATATTCAGTATTCAGTATTGCCCGGAGTACTCGCTTGATCCTGTTTCTATCCACAGCCGACTTAGTCTTTCGTTCAGAACAGTAAAGTACTCTGACTGAGCTGACCGTATTTCTCCGGTATCTGACAGACAGGCCCTCAGTCTTAACGAGTCTTCCTGTCCTGAACAGATTCTTGATATCCCTGCTCGTCCGAAGAACAGCAAATGACAATTCTTAGAATTTTTTTCCGATTTTTTCGTCTGAAACTGTTAATTTATGTCTTCCTTTCAGTCTTCTGCGGGAAAGCACATTTCTGCCGCCCGGAGTCGCCATTCTGGAACGAAATCCATGTGTTCTTACTCTTTTGATTTTACTTGGTTGGTATGTTCTTTTCATACAGTTCCCTACTTGCGAACCATAAGCCTAACGGCTTAAACGGTTCAAAATGATTGCAGTTTGAGATTTCATTGAAATCTTCAATTTCCGTTCAAAGACCATTTTTTATGATCCCGAAAAGGTATAATATTTACCAATTCCCTGTCGGACAGGTTACTGTCAATTTCTAAACCGGTAAAAAATCCATTTTTTCAAAGGACTGACAGCTCAAAGAGTATTTCTGTCCTTTAAAATGAACTTTTCAGCATATCTTGCCAGAATATCTGTTTCAACGTTTACTTCCTTCCCTGCCTTCCATTCGGATGCATTCGTTTTCCTGACTGTCTCGGGAATCAGTACCAGATGCACTCTGTTTTCCTCTGCTTCCACAACAGTAAGAGAAATTCCGTCTACAGTGATGCTCCCTCGAGAAACTGCATACAATGAAAGAGGCTTAGGAATTTCGACGATAAATATCTCGGACAGACCGTCTTCAGCACTTTTTCTCGAAAGAATCCTTCCGATCCCGTCCACATGACCCTGTACAATATGTCCCCCCATTCTGGATGTAGGAAGCATAGCTCTTTCCAGATTCACCTTCTCTCCCATTTTCAATGAGGAAAAATTGGTCAGTTCGAGTGTCTTGAAACTGGAGTAGATTCTGAATATTCTTCTGTCGTCTGAAAGGGAAATAACAGTCTGACAGGCACCGTTCACTGAAACAGAATCACCGTTTTTCAGATCATTATTTTCAAAATCAGCCTCAATGGAAAAAAAAGCTCCCCCTTTTTCCTTTGTGATTTCGCAGATTTTTCCGAGTGTTTCCACAAGTCCAGTAAACATAATCAATTCACCACCAGAGAAAGCGGCTTCGGATATTTTTCATTGAGCTCTTTAAATACTTCCTGTGCAAGGCTGTCTATATCCTTCTGCGAAGGGTGAAAGGAAGGATCAAAGTACTCCAGAAAGATCCGGAATGAATTTCCGGCCATTGCCGTTTTTCCAAAGAAAAAATCACCAATATCCCGAAAGGTTCTCTCGTCCAAAAGAAGTTTGTCCTGAGAAAGAAAACTTACGATTCCAAAAGTCGTAAAACCGGTAAAAAGAACAGCTGCAAGCAGAATTCCTGCAATTCTGAGAACATAACTTTCGTCCGTTTCCTTCAGAAGATCGAATGCTGCAGATTTATGATCTATTTCCTCTGCAGCGTGCCAGGCAAAAATCTCCGCCATCAATGGATCTGATTTCTCCAAGTATCCGGAACGCAGACCAACCTCTGCCAGAAGTGCAGTAAAATGCTCCAGACCGGCGGTCAGTGAAAGGTTCATTTTGTCTGACAGAGAGTTTTCGAGGAAATCAAATGCAATTTTCCTGTACAGAGTCAGAAATGTTTCTGTATCATATCCCTGATTCTCCAGTATGTTCCAAAGTTTCTCGTGCATAACAGCATGAGAAGCTTCCTGTCCGGTAAATCCCTTCAAATCCTCTTTCAGTCTTTCCGATTTCACATTTCCTTCAAAAATCCTGACAGTACGTATAAAATACCTTTCTGCATCAGGAAAAAGGAGCGTAAAAGAATTGCACATATGAGTAAGAAAAGGAAGACCGGCAAGCCAGTGTCTCTCGACTTCTTTTTCCAAATCAGGACGAATTCTGTGTACCTTGGGAGGACTGTTTTTCATAGTTGAATAGATTCAGCTGAAGCATCTTCCTGTCGAGTGAAAAAAGAACATCCGTCACCAATCAAATCTTTTTATAAATTTAAACCGGCCGGAAGGAAGGTCTCCCAGTGTAATATCTCCTATCCTTGTCCTGATCAGTCTTAAAGTAGGAAATCCGCAGAATGCGGTCATTTTTCGAATCTGCCTGTTCTGCCCTTCCCTGACAGTGATTCTGATCCAGGTGTCCGGAACCGTCTTTCTGAACCGGATAGGAGGATTCCTTTCCGGCATTTTCAGATCATACAGAATTTCAAAATCGGCAGGTCTGTATTCTGCTGTCTGCGTGTTTATCCCCTTTCGGATTGGAATAAGAGAACTCTCATCAGGAATTCCTTCCACCTGCACAAGATATTCCTTTTCAATGATCACCTCAGGATCTGTATATCTGCGTATGAAAGAAAAGTCATTTGTCAGAAGCAGAAGTCCCTCGCTGTCAAAATCGAGTCTTCCAAGCGCCTTGGGCCTTTCAGGAATACTGATGAAGTCCTTCAAAGTTTTCTTCCCAAGTGCATCCTCCTTGAACTGGGAAAGCACCTGGAAAGGTTTATGAAATACAATATATTTTTTTTTCAGTTTGGACGTTCCGCAGGAGTCACAAGCATTTTCAGTGTAGAGTTTTTTCTCTGAACCTTCAGCTCGACTC
>DAORDI010000142.1:0-13416 GCA_035345895.1 Leptospiraceae bacterium | reverse complement strand
AAACTTAGGCAGGCCGTAGAGCAGCTCAAATACGGCCTCATCACCTGAGCCGAAATACCGTTTCATTACAAACCTTCCATTTTTAATGCCTGTAAAGGAAAGATCGACAGGGTCCACTTCTTCCGTTCCTTTTGGAAAAAGTTCTGTACTTTGAGATTCACCCCATCTTCGAAATTTACTGAGAGGTACAGAGGGAGTCAGACGCAGCACAGAATCATTTAATTTTTTCCAAGTACCGGATACCGAGAATTCATCCAGGTCTATCTGAGAAAACCCCATTCCTTCATACTGCCTGGTTCCTTGTGCGGCTGAGAATGTCCAGGAGCTGTCATCGCAGATCTGCAGTCTTGCCCAGTCCACATTATCCCAGGCATCTTCTGATCCGAATTTAAAAATGGCAGTCCGTGCCGCCTGTATCAGAGCAGGATTGTTTCTTAAGTCTTCCGCCAGTATTCCCAGTACATCGTATGTATTTGCTTTCACTGCCTTGCTGATAAACTCAATATCATTCTGCAGCCTTCTGGAAAGTAGACCGGCGATGATCGGACTTTTTATCAGGTAGGGGAGAACAAATTCTTCATCGTCGCGGAAGTTTTCCTCCAGATAATAGATTGCACGGGGTTCGGAACCAAGAGCTGCTCTGAGGATATCCGCATCCTTCTTAAGATCATTTGGAAGAAACTGAAACTCGTCTCCCTTGCGTGAAAGGAATTCAAGCAATGATTCGCGAAAGGAAGGCTCGAAGACAAGGGAAGGCAGATGCTTGAGATAGTCTGCATACGATAGATCTGCATCTTTCAGATATAAGGCAAGATTCTTTGGATCCCTGATGAATTTGGCGACTTCCGGATGCTTATTCGGTCTCTTAGCAAATTCGGGATGTTCTAAAAATTTTTTATACCAGTCTGCTGTCCTGAATGAATTGTCCGACATATAAGCCTCCTGCTGCACTATTTTAGACAGACTGAAAATCCGTCTTCTCAATTTTATTCAGCGGAATCTGCTTTTTTTCAGTTGATTTTATCAGTTTCCGTTCTGAGAATGAATAATACTGCAAAGCAATAATATATCGAACTGGATTATCATTATGAAATATACAATAGAAACTCAGAAAGAACAGGTTTTTAATTCCTATCTGGACCAGACTGTGACGACAGTATACTGTTATGAAATTGACGGCAATTCAGTCGTTCTGAAAGAAAAGGAATATGACAGTTCCCTCGGTGCAGACAGAGGTGCGGCATCCAGAGCAAAATTCAAGGTGGCTGCCCGGGGAAAAGTAATTCCGCTTTCTGAAAAATACGGGAAACTTTATTTCAAGGATCAGTATGATGTATTTATTGATTTTTCCGACTGTTCCCTCCTGAAGAAAACTGATCAGAGCGTCTCCTACAGTTTTAAATTTACAACTGATGAAAAAAAGCGCATCTCTTCTGCATTCAAAACAGCCGGAACAGTATTCAGAAATCTTTTCAGTGAGACAGAAGAACGGGAAATCAAATTTGACTTTCCTGATGCTGTGCCGGACATACTGCTTGAGGGCAATTCAGGCAGAGTCCGATCTTTGACGATCGGATCTTCTGTCAAGGGAATCGGCATGAAGATTCAGTACTTTGCCGAACAGCACAGGATTCTATTCTATGTACTGAACCCTGAGGAAAGCACCATATGGCGCGGTGATTTAGTGTTCGGCAGGACATCATGGTTTACTGTATACTTTCATAGTCTTGATCCTATGCAGAATCAGAAGTTTGGAAAGTTTTCCAAAAAACAATAAACAGTTTCTGCTCAGGGATTACCTCAGCCCCGGATATGATATCCTCCGTCCACATATCGAATCTCTCCTGTGATTCTTCCATAAGGCCGAAGCAGATAGGCAGACTCGTACGCCAGATCCTCCGGAAGAGCATTTCCGAGAGGACTGTTCTCATTGCAGAAATTCACAGCTTCCTGGAGTCCCTGAATTGCACTGCCTGCCTTGCTTCCTGTGTATGGGGAGAAACGGATGCAGTTGACCTTGATCTGATGAGATCTGCCCAGCTCATAGGCCATTTCAATCACAATACGTTCCAGTGCAGCCTTCGCGACTCCTATGTTTCTGTAAGGATGGTAGACCACTTTTTCTGCTCCCAGGTAGCTCAGTGCAAGAATGGATGCATTATTTTTCAATACTTTGTAATTTAAAAGAGATCTGGTCAGAGAAACCAAGGAATAGGCGGATACATCCATTGCACTGAAGAATTCTTCCTTTGTGACTTCCAGGATGGATTTGACTACAACCCCGGCCTTGATTGTCTTGTCCATTGCGATGGAGTGAAGGAATCCGCTCAGGCTGATATTTTTTTCTGCAAGCAGTTTTGAAAAGGAATTAATGCTCTCATCAATGGTGACATCCAGCGGAAATGTCAGAACGTCTGTACCAAGTTCTTTGCGGACTGTTTCCTGAAATGCACTGTAGGTAGAATCCAGATAACCCTGTGCCTTCTCTGAAAGATTCTGATGAAACGGAGTTTTCCCCAGCCCCGTGCAGATGACCTCACCGCCTTCCGCCACAATCTGTTTTGCAGCAGTCAGTGCGAGCGAGCCAGAATCAATAATCCCTGTAATTAAATATGTACAACCTTTTAATGGCAGATTCATAAACACCCTTCCTGAAGTTCTGTCTGCAGACAGTATTTAAAATATGAGTTTTATGTAAATGAGAATCAGTTGCATATTTCGGAAATCTCAGATGTTTGCAGTATCAATTGTCAGATGGGGTTATGTCCAAGGAATGAGAAAGAATTTACTTTCTATGCTTCTTTTCTCGGTAACTCAGCTTACGCCTAATGCTGTCAAGATAAGGATGATTCACCGCAGATGCACACGGATTAACGCAGATAATGAATCAAAATATCCGTGTTGATCTGTGCATATCCGTGGTAATCTTTTTAATTTTCTTCTTAAGTTGACAGCCTTAAGTTTACGCCTTCGGCTTTTTTAGAGGAGAGCCTGACGGGGTTTCGCAAACGGGGAGACTGCCCGATTTTCAGAAAATTTCGTTTTCCCCGCAATAGTCTGCATATGTAATATCAGGAATAGTACGAAGCGATCTGGCAAATCCGTCCAGGCCGGGAAAAAGAGTTGCGGCATTGATGTTCATTCTGTTAAGTTCCGTCAGACAGGAAATTCCTTCCGACTTGGGAAGAACGATTTTTTTGATATGATCCACAGAATCTGCTTCGCGATATTCCATAATGATTTTTTCAAAGGAAAGTTTTTTCCCGCTTGCGATCAGGAATATCCCCTGCTGGATTGTGAGTCTTTCATTCATCAGTTTGGGTTCCACAGGAAGGACAACCCTCGCTTCCGAATTGATGAACCGGATGAATTCTGAATCATTCTGGATCAGACGGAAGTTCAGGTTCAGATTTGCTTTCTGCACCCTGGCAAGAGATGCATTGAACAGCCAGTTTGCATCCAGTGCCCAGATGGCAATCTCTCCCTTTTCCTTGTATGCATTTTCGAATGCAATGAATGAGGCTACGTAAGGAGATTTTGTCCAGTCGAGCAGTCTTGTAGGTGCACCGTGATGCTGCATCAGTGAAATCCATTCCAGAAGGCTGGACGGAATTTCTGAAGGCTGAAGATACTGATGTGCCCGTCTTCGAAATTCACTGATGATCTTTGATTCAGTTTCCATGCCTGGAAGTTTTCTGCTGACAATTCTTTCCAGTGACGGCTGCAGTTTCCAGTTGGATTTGTAATGTCCTCGAAAAACCCATTTCTGACTGTTGTTCAATATGGTATCAAAAAATTTGCGGGCATCCTTCCAAGTTTTCAGTCTGATTTCTTCAAAATACGGCATAATTATCCGTCTGACTCCAGTTTATACATTTTCATTCGGCCCTTTCCTTTTACTTCCATCTCTCCCCGATACGAAAAGGAAAAGAAATCCTTCGCTGCTGAATAGATCTGCTCAGATACATTGATCATTCCGGGTTCTCCTGCAGATTCCATTCTGCTTGCAGTGTTGACAGTGTCTCCCCAGATATCAAATGCAAATTTCTTTTTTCCGATGACTCCTGCCGCGAGAGGACCGGTATGCAGACCGATCCGGATATTCCAGTAAGCTCTGCCTTCTTCTGATTCTTTTTTCTCTTTCCTTTCTTTCATGAACTGCAGAATTTCCAGTGCGGCAGAACAGGAATTCTCTATATGCGGGGAACTCTCAAATAAACCCCCGACGCAAAGATAGCTGTCGCCTATTGTTTTTATTCTTTCCAGTCCGTACTTTTCCGTAATCAGATCAAATGCAGAGAAACAGATGTCGAGTTCCTCGATCAGATCCGCAGGATTCATCGCAGATGAAATTGCAGTGAATCCGGAAAAATCAGTGAACATCACTGAGGCAGAATCCACATGAATGGGGGAAGCTCTGCCTGTCGCCTTCAGTTCTTCTGCAGCACTGTCCGGAAGTATATTCTTCAGAAGAGAGTCGCTTTTTGCATAGGCTTCCTGGATGATTTCATCAAAATAACTGTAGCTGCATTCCAGTATAAAATCGCTCTGTTCAAGAATCATCCGATACGCTTCTTCAACAGGGATATCCATCTGGAAAAGAAGAGCATTTCTGATCGTCTCCCTCATATTGCTTTCCCCCTGGAAAAAACGTCCGAAAGTCACCTTCTGACCGAAGAAACTTGTCTTGGAGAGCTGATTTTTTACAGTTGTCTTCAGTCTGCTCCGGCTTTCTTCTGTCCCGTCGCGGAGATCTAGGAGTCTTATATAATATAACTGATTATATATTTTGTATGTAGATTCGCTGTATTCAAGGACTGCTGACTCCTTTCCCCTCCAGATTGCATTCCATTTCCGGAACAGATTGAATTCTGGGTCAGGCAATGTATTCAGTTCGGGGAAATCAGTTTCCAGATCCTTTATCATATTCGCTGTCAGACTTCTGAACGGAATGCCTTCCAAGGTGATATGATTCAGCAGAGAATCCTTCTTTTTCAGTTCTTCCTTCAGATGCAGACGGAAGCAGTTTGCGATCAGCAGAGACAGTTTTTTTCTAAGCATACAGGATATTTTATGTCCAGACAAGGGAGGTGATCAGACCGATGAAATTCCCAAACCTGTCCTTTCCGCCGATCACAGCCGGAAAACTGACATAGTCTTCATAATAATGCACGGAACAGATCCCGGTCAGTTCTTTTTTCATTATATCGCTGACTTTTTTGTATGCATTGTATCTTGTTTCACTGCCCAGATCTTCATGAATGTCCTCGTCAAAATCATCTTCCCAGAAAACACATTCATTGTCCTGAAGAGCATAGGCCGTCGGTACACAGGAATAGGATTTTCGGATAACTTTTTTTGCGTAGGCTTCGGCAACGTCTTTCGGCTGATCTGCCTGCATTGCATTATCGTCGGGATAACCTTCACTGTCCAGGGTTGTGAATATGAATGGAAAAAATTCTGCGTCCCCTTCTGAAGACAGAGCGAGGCATTCATTTTCCTTCAGTATGTCTGAGATTGATTCAGTAAATCCGATTGCATAGTCCAGTGCTTCCCAGTTGTGTTCTGTTTCCGCCGGATTGACCCTGCTTCCGAAATAACCGATATTGTAAAAAGTTCCGTCCAGTATTTTTTTGCCTGCTGCTGGAGGTCTTTTTTTCCAAACGCCATTCACGAATACCGGATGCTTCAGTCTTTCGAAATAACTGTTCTGTCTTTCACTGATCCTGATTTCGCCGTGTTTTTTCTTAAATTCTTCCTTGGTCATTGCGTTCAGCCTTCATCTGCACTTTAAGTATTTTGACAACCCGCCTTATTCCTTCGGCTGCTTTCAGCTGCCTTCAGCTCCGGTAAGGCGTTTATGGCAGGGAGCCTGTCGGCCAATGCTTTCAAATTAAGACAGCACAGGAGCAATGAGGCAAAGTTCTGTAAATGCTCATTTTAAATTCATGTCTTAAATGAAGCAAAGAGAATTTGACCCAATAGCGGAGCGGCGGAGCGGCGGAGCGAAATCATTTTTCCATACTCCCTGCACGATTCACACTCCAGACCCGGTATTTCCTCACTTTTTCGGTCTTTTGAAAACGTCCGCTGAATTTTCATCAAATCCGTTTTTCAGATTGTTTTCAATGATATTTTTTACGTAATCGCTGATTTCGGAAGTGTTCATTTTTTCATAAAGCTCCGGGCCGACAGGAGGATCTATTTTTACCTTGATCACAGTGTCTCCTCTGTTTGCGGCTACTTCATGATTATTGAAAAAGGTCAGAGGAACGATCCTGCATCTGCTCTTCAGTGCAGTCCTGAAGCTTCCGCTCTTGAACTCAGAGAGTTTTCCGTCTCTGCTTCTTGTGCCCTCCGGAAAAATAAATACATTGTATCCGGACTTCAGAGTTTTGGTCAGCTGGGATATCATCTCCACCTGACTTCTTACATCATCCCTGTCAATCAGTACTCCGCCCATCTTTTCCACATAATGACCTACATAAAAGAAGTTTCTCAGCTGTGCCTTTGCAATGAACCCGAGCTGTCTGCGGAGGATATGGATGGAGGCGAAAATGTCAAAAAAAGACTGATGATTGGAAATATAGAGGACTCCGTTTTCCGCCGGGATATTTTCTTCTCCGATGATCTTTACAGTGTATCCCGCAGCCTCAATCGCTTTGTCCGCCACCCGTGTTCCCTGTTCCGCATTTTGAAAAAAGTCTGCTCCCAGTTTTCTTTTCAGTTTCAGAATATAAAAAAATGTGACTGTATAAGTCCATATAAATCGAATCATAGTGTTTCTCCTGATGCAGCTCAGACCGGGTACTGCAGACTCTGCAGCCGATTCAGGACAAGCTTATTTCTCTGATCTTCAGATGCTACATAAAAAAACGGATATTCGGCTTTCCCTTCTGCACAGGCCTGCTTCCGATTCTGAAACCGGATAAAACCTCCACAGTACCGGTTTATATAAGATGAAAGATAATTGAGACTCCTTATCAGTTGACTTTTGTAATGTAAAATTTAATATGGATACTGTTTTCACGGTCGTATCCGGATATTTTCAGAGACACTGTATCTTGCCGTAATTCAGTATCAGAGCGGCAGGGAAACGTATTCTGCATGGAAAATTTGAGATTAGAGCATAAACTGCTCTGAGGAAAAGAAATGATATTAAAAGCATCGGTACTGGCCGTA
The DNA here is from genome assembly GCA_035345895.1 of Leptospiraceae bacterium. GTDB lineage: Bacteria > Spirochaetota > Leptospiria > Leptospirales > Leptospiraceae > DAORDI01. The sequence goes on along the minus strand of DAORDI010000142.1, from coordinate 6,234 downwards.
TTTATTTTTTCATTATATGATCTGGAAGCAAGACCCGGCGGGGGAGGGGGATTCAGCGGAGGAAGCCGCTCGTCATCATCGTCATCGAGAAGTTCCTCTTCTTCCTCCAGTTCCAGAAGTTCCTCATCGAGTACCCGTGAACTGACTCCTGAAGAAAAACTGATGAACAGAGCGAGAGAATCGAAGTATCAGATTCTGGATTATTCTCTGAAAATTACTGTAAATCCGGATTCAGGTTTTACAGTCAGAGAAAATGTTCTGGTCTCCCCGGAACCCGAGTTTCCGGTTTTTATGCACAGTATTCCCAGGTCTTCCTTTGAGATCAGTTCCGGTGCATCCTCTTCCCGAGATTATTCTTTTTCTAAAATCGATGTTTCAGGAGTGCCGAAACTGCACAGTGATTCTTCCGAATGGGAATACATCAATGAATCGGCAGTCAATATGCAGACGTTTGTGCTTGGTTCCAAGGATCCGCAGAAAACCCCGGAGAATGTAAAATACAGTGTTGAGTACAATATTTACAGAGGATTTTCCGTAGAAAAAGATCAGATGTATTTTCGGTTTCCGATTCAGCCGCTGCATGGAAAAAAAGATAAACTTTCTTCTTCCGTATATGAAATCAAGCTCCCGTTCAGTCTGAAAAAAGGAACAAAAATCAGTTTTTACAAGTACGGTGATAAACCGAAGCTGTTGAATGAAAATGAACTGAAAGAAGATACAGATACAGTCTATGGAAGGCTGCTTGTCATCCCCGAGAAGAATGACTATTTCTTCATCAGTTTTCCGGTTCCCTCAGAAGAATTCCGGACAGAAAACTTCGGCGAAAAGTTTTATGAAAGTCACGGAGATACATTCCGTTTTTCAGAGTCTCTCATTTCTGCGGACATTCATTCGGATACAAGTGTAAAAATAAAGGAAACCTGCCCTGCTCTACGGTCAGATCTTACTTTTCATAAAGACCTGCAGATGAATATGCCTGGACCGGACAGTTCAGATACAAGAGAGGTTTTCTATCAGAACATACAGTGCAGAACTTCGGCAGAATGTACAGGATATATCAGGAAGAATAAATATATTTCCCTGACAGCACAGTTCCTCTCTTCCTCCAAAGAAGGTTTTCATCTGGAGTTCGACCTGTACGATTCGGGAATTAGAAAGGGAGAAAATATGATTTATGTTTTTCGGGATGCAGCATCGGGAATTCCGGGCGGGACATTCAGAAAGACAGTCCACAGAATCAGTCTTCCTTCTCAAATCCCTGTTCAGGAGATTACAGTAAAGTCCTCCCGACGTGATTTTCCTGGAACTTCCAAAATTTCCTATGAGGGCAGTACTGTCATTGTCACTGACTATGCAGTCACTGGACATACTGCTCAGTCCATAGAAATTCATATTCCGAAAAAGTATTTTTCTGTGAAAGACTTTGAGAAAAACGCAGTCACGATGAACGGAAAGGAACTGGAAATAAGAGGGGGGGGGGTTCTCATTTGAGAATCTGATCGGAAGCCTCATTATACTCTTTTCGCTTCTGATCGGCCTGATCCCATTCGGTATTTTCCTGGGTCCTTTCATATATATTTTTATTAAGATGTTTTCAAGCAGAAGAAGCAGTGCCGGCAGCATAAGCAGCGTCAGCGGCGTCAGCGGCGGCGTCAAAAATTCAAGCAGATCCCGCTCCAATGGACGCGATGAATTAATCTCCATGGATCCGGATTTCTCCGAGGATCAGTTTCTGGACAGAGTGAGGGATACGGCTCATCAGCTGACAGATGCCTGGCTGAATGAAAATATGAAGCCTGTACGTTCTCTTGTTTCCGGAGGAGTCTGCACACGTTTCACAGTTCAGCTTCATCTGATGAAAGCTGAAGGAATTGTGAACTGTATGCAGGACTGGCAGATCCTCAAAGTGAATATACGTTCTGTGGATGTGAGCACTTCCTATTCCACAGTACATGTACGTCTGGAAGGGAAGGCAAGGGATCTGAATCTGAGCAGAAGTCTGACTGAGGAAGAAAGGAAACTGAAGCTGAAATCTGAGCCGCAGAAATTGTACACTGAGATATGGTCTTTTGTCAGAGGGAACAGTGCAAAGACAAGAGAAGGTTTCGGATACTTTTCCGGGAACTGTCCGAACTGCGGAGCTCCTGCGAAATCTCTGACGGACACAAATAAATGTTCGAGCTGTGACGCTGTTTTCAATTCAGGAGAGTTTGACTGGGTGCTGTCTGAAATCACTCAGACATCCGTATGGGAGCCGAACACCTATCAGTCTGATAAGTACAGGGATATTCTGATAAAATATAATATATCAGTGCAGATGATTGAGGACCGTGCCTCTGTTCTTTTCTGGAAATGGATTGAAGCAAAAAATACAGGTGATGCAGTCAGTCTTGCAAGGGATATGCATCATAAGTTTGAAGGGATATCAAAGGCCGACTCCAGGGCATATCAGGATGTATCAGTGGGTTCTGCAGATCTGAAGGAACTGTATGAATCAGACGGAGGACTTGTTTCCGAAATACTGATTAAATGGAGCTCTCCTGTATCGGGCTATACTGAAACACTGATGAAAATGCATCTCGACCCGGCAAATTATAAAAAATTCGGACTGGCAGAACATGGATGCGACAGCTGCGGTGCACCTCTGCCGGAGGCGGACAGCAGGGTCTGTTCATACTGTCAGTCCGAAATTCCGGAGAAACTGAAAGACTGGCTTTTGGTGAGTGTGAGCTGAAACAGGGTCGGAACCGAAAACTGCAAGGCAGAACGGCGAGGGCAGCAGGTGTTTCCGAGCCCTACGGCGTTCCTGCCTGCACCCGCAGGGGTCCGGTGAGTCAGTAAATTTGCAGACTGACTTTCTTTCTTCCGATACTGTAAGAGGAGTCTTTTCAAATTGGAAAACGAAAAATCCTTTCAGGACAAAATCAATGAACTCATAGAAAAAAACATTGATTCCATATACATCTTACAATGCTGCTTTGATTCGGATGACAGTGTCGATGACTTTATATTTGTCAATGTAAATGCACAGGCAGAAAAGGAGCTTTCATTCAGCAGGAATGATCTGATCGGAAAGAGAATCAGTGATATTTTTCCGATTCAGAAAAACGCAGAGTATCTGGATACGTATAAAAAAGTATTTCGGACCGGAATTACATTTGAAGAAGAATACAGCACACCGGATACGGGAAATCTCAGATGGTACTATCATCAGATTTATCCGATTTCAGACGGTGTCATCATATTCAACAGAGACATCACTGACAGGAAGACTGCACAGCAGGAAAAGGAAGCGGCCCTGCATAAACTGAAGGAAAGTGAAAGCAGACTGAAGACATATATCAGCCGGGCACCTCTGGGAATTTTTATCACGGACAGAACAGGCACATATACGTATGCGAATGACACGGCAGGCAGAATGCTGGGATATCGAAACAATGAACTGATCGGGATGAAATTTTCCGATATTACCCCCGAATCATTCAGAAAAGATGCTTATGATTATTTTGCTCTTCTCTTCGAAAAAGGTGAAATCAGCTTTGAAACGAATCTTCTGACAAAGGATCAGAAAGAAATATCCGTCACTCTGGATGCAGTGAAGCTTTCCGATTCAGAGTATATGGCATACTGCAGGGACGTTACTGAGCTGAAAAAAATGGAGAAGGAAAATCAGAATATACAGCAGAAGCTGGAGGCATTCTTCAGTCAGTCTCTGGACGGATTCTTCTTCATGATGCTCGATGAACCGGTTGTCTGGAATTCAGAGACAGACAGGGAAAAACTTCTGGAATATGCATTTTCTCATCAGAAAATCACCCGAGTGAATCAGGCAATGCTCGATCAGTACAGAGCTTCCGCAGATCAGTTCATCGGCCTGACTCCTGAAGATTTTTTTGAGCACAGCATTGAAGAAGGAAAAAAAATCTGGAGGGAACTGTTCGACCGTGGAAAACTTTCTGTAGAAACAAAAGAAAGGAAATTTGACGGAACAGAAATGATCATTGAAGGATATTATATATGCCTTTATGATTCGGACGGCAAGATTGCCGGACATTTCGGGATTCAGAGAGATGTGACTGAAAAGAAGAATGCAGAAAAGGAGCTGATTTCTGCAAAGGAAAAAGCGGAAGAGAGCGAACGGCTGAAGACTGCCTTTCTGGCAAATATGTCTCACGAAATCAGGACTCCGTTGAGTGCGATCATCGGTTTTTCAGGCCTGCTTGCCGAAAGTGATGATCTGAATGCAGAGGAAAAAAAAGAGTTTGCAGACATTATCAAGGACAGCGCTGCAGGACTTCTCACTCTGATCAATGACATTCTGGACATATCTAGACTCGATACGGGACTTCTGGAGCTCAGGTCTGAAAAGTTCGCACTGAATTCTCTTCTGAAGGAGATCAGGACAGTATACCGTCTGCAGAAGGATAAATCAGATAAAAAGGACATAGAAATCATTATGGAGTGCGGGCTTCAGGATGAAAAAAGCACTGTGATCTGCGACAGGGTTCGTCTTCATCAGATCATATCCAATCTGATGTCCAACGCGATGAAATTTACAGAGATAGGCTACATCAAATTCGGCTATTCACTGAAGAACGGATTTCTGGAATTCTTTGTGAAGGATACAGGCTCAGGAATTCCTGCAGAAAAGCAGAGTATCATCTTTGAAAGATTCAGACAGGCTGATGAAATACATGACAGAAAATACGGCGGGGCAGGGCTTGGACTTTCCATCGTAAAAGGACTGGTGGAGCTCTTCGGAGGAAATATCCGACTGGAATCAGTTTCAGGAAGGGGCAGCATCTTTTATTTTACTGTTCCTTATCAAAGTCAGGATGAACCATTGAACCTCGAAAAAGAAGATGTTTCCATTCCTGCTGAAAAAAAAGAAGCACGGACAGAACTTCAGGATAAGAGAATTCTGATTGCAGAAGACACTGAATCAAATGCATACCTGCTCTCCAAATTTCTTTCTGTCATCGGAGCAGAGGTTGTTTCCGTCAGGAACGGAAAAGAGGCAGTGGAAGAAATGAGGTCCAATCCAGGGTACTCACTTGTGCTGATGGATATGGATATGCCAGTAATGAACGGATATGCAGCCGCAGCAAAAATCAGGGAATTCAACAAGGAAGTTCCTATCATTGCACAGACAGCCTATGCATTCGGAGACGACAGACAGAAATGCATAGATTCAGGATGCACGGACTATATTACCAAACCGCTGAACAGAGCTGCCTTTCTGGATTTAGTAAAGAAGTATATTTCTTAGGGCGGATAGGGAATGGGGCCGCCCGCTCGCAAGCTCGGAAGCTGCTGCAAGCGTGGAAGCTGCTCGCCCAGGCAGGCCTCACCGCTTTCACGGTTCCCAGGGAATGGGGGAGAATTGCGAAGGGGTCGGTCGTCGAGCGTTGCACTGAGCAGCGAAGCATCTCGAATGTGTAACAGCATCCACGCTTATGTATCGAGACGCTTAAGTATAAAAGTTTTCACCTTTTCCCGATGCCATATCCCACAGTTTTGAACTCATAACAGGTCAGTCAGATTTATGCCTCGCCTTATAGGAAAGGGGCATAGATAAAGAATATTTGCCACAAGTAAGCAGTGGTTAGGGTAAGAGTACCTCGCTGACAATGCATTTGGTAACGATATGCGTGCTGAGAGCAGTTGACCGATCATCCAGAGATACCTCCTAGGGTGTACTGGGAGTATTTGGTCGATCATCGAAGCTTCCTTCGACGATGTGCTGAGAGCAGTCAATCGACCTTCCGAGCTTCCTCTGTCGATGTTCCGGGAGTAGTTGACTGACCGTCCAGAAGTACCTCTGACTATGTTCTGAAAGCAGTCGGTCAATCATTGAAACTTCCCTTGACCATATTCCGAGATTACTTGACCGATCATCCAGCAGTAACTTCGATGATGTGCCGAGTGCTTGGCCGATCATCTAATATATCTCGAACGATATACTGTGAGTAATTAGCCAATTCTCCGAATTACCTCCAACGATATTTTGAGAGCAGTTGATAGACCTTCCAAGCCTTCTCTGACTATATCAAGTCATATAACTATCTAGAAGTTTTTAACTTAGAACAAGGCAGTCATATCCCCTTGTCTTCCCGAAGAGTGGGCTCAGTATTGATCATCAGCGTCACCCCGATACAAAAAATCATTAAAAAATCATTGATTAATTTTAAATTCAATTATGTTAATACTTATTTAAATACTTACAATTGCTCC
>DAORDI010000141.1:5975-13508 GCA_035345895.1 Leptospiraceae bacterium | reverse complement strand
GCTGAGGAAAGAAATGAGAATGAGGGCTGAAATTCTGAGTTTGACCATCATGAGTATGATTCTCCTTATAAGGCTTGATTTCGAGACTAGTATTCAGTCTCTCTGAGAAAAGCAATCCTTTTGCACGGAATTCAGTGAGATTGGCATAGTAATCTTACTAAGACCCTTAAGTCAGGATGGTACGAATTTTGCTTGAATGAAACGTGGGCTGTTTTAAATCATTCCTGTTTCAAAAGTCCTGTCGCAGAAAAAATTCGCTCGAGCATATTTTTCAGTTCAAAAAATGAGTTGTCGGAAATATTCAGTGAGACGGTGACTGTATCCATTTTCAGGTTTTTCTTCCCTGTTTCATTCAGAACAGCTTTCAGCTCCCTTCTGGAAAGCAGGATCTCTTTGAGTCCGCCATATCCCCCGAATCCTTGATCATCTCTTTCAATATAATAAGTATTCATTCCGGCTTTGATGCTCTGTTCATCATACTCGAGCGACTGCTGGACAGAAAAATAGTGCTCTTCATCGTCACTGTTCAGTACAAGCATCAGAACTGTTCCGTCGTCATCTGCATATACTCCTGAGGCTGTAAAATGAAAATCCATTTGATTTCTCCTGTTATTTACTTTTTTTCAGAGACAGGAATTGCTGTATCCAATTATTTCAATGGGACATTTTTCAATGAGGAAAAAAGCTCCGGCACCTTCAGCTGATTCAGTTTGAGATTTGAATCCAAGGCTGATCCAGGGAACCTGCATCTTTATTTAATTCGCGTAAAAAGCAGCCAATGTCTGGAATCTGCAATTCAGAGCTCAATGAATCAAAGGCTTGTATGACGCAGGCAGGGTGTGTTAAAGGTGCCCTTGGACTCAGAGAAATAAAGTGAGTTATCATTCACTGAATGATACAGTTTGGAAAGGTATTTGACTGTATTAATGAGAGCAGTAAACTGGAGTCTGTTCTGAATCTGGCACTAGGCAGGCTGCAATGAAAATAAAAAGATATACGATATATGATGCTTCGGTGAGTACTCTGGACTGGTTAAACGGCCGTATTCTGGACTGGGCTTGTGCTGGAACCGCTTATACCCTGGACGGGAAAAAAGAACAGCTTCAGAGATATCATTTTGCCTACAGTTTTGATTCGGCAGTCAGCTCAGATGACGGTTTATATGTTCTCTTATATAAAAAACTCGGAACCAAGGCTCTGCTTCTCAAGAATGGAGAGGATTTCCGTGAACTGGACAGAAGTTATTATCAGTCTGAGGTGTATGAATATCCTGCAGTTTTTTTTAATGATAAAAACGGAAGAGTCTGTATTGCCCACTGCCCGAAATTTTACAACAGACTGGAATTTGAAGATGCTGAAACCGGAGAGATTCTGACTAAATCGGACAACAGAGAACTTCAGGATATCTTTCATTCCAGACTGGCAGTGAGTCCGGACGGAAAATTTCTTCTCAGCAGAGGATGGGTATGGCATCCTTTTGATGTGATTGAAGTTTTTGACATAGAGCAGTGCATATCCAATCCGCAGCTTTTGGATAAGGGAAAATCTCCTGACTGCGGTTCAGAAATTGGCACGGCAAGTTTTATTGACAATGATCATATTCTGATATGGGCGTTCAGAGATGAAGAAGCAGAAGATGACGAGACTGAAAAGCTTCCTGCCGGTCATTTTGCTGTGTGGAATTTCAAGACGGATGAAATTTCCAAACCGTTGAAGCCGGAATCAAAAATCGGAAATCTGGCTGCGATCAATTCAGAATATGCCTGGGATTTTTATGAGTATCCCAAGATCATCAGTCTCAAAACTGGAAAGACTGAATATGAGGCAAGGGATATAAATTCGGGAATGCAGAGTTCGTCGATTATGCACCATCTGCCTGAACCTCTTCCTCTGATTTCTGTTGAGAAAGGAAATAGAAGGGCAGCATTCAGAAACGGCAGTTCCGTGGAAGTTCTTGAATGTGATATGGATTAATTACATACTGAAATAGATTCCTGACAGAAGAAGCTCCGGCGAATACCCTTCTGCAAAGTAGATTCCGTCTCTATTCCCTAATTTCCAAGGCAGTATTCAATGATTTTTGAAACGGCAGCGTCAGAATCAATACCTTCTACAGATGATCTCTGATTCCTCTGCACTCCCAAAGAGTCCGTGTGTCAATGTTCTTTAGCCAGCAGGAAGATATTCTCTTGGCGATGTATTTTTTCTCAAAATGGAGCAGTTTAGTTCTTGACGAAAAAGCCTATATACTATACCGTGTAGGGTATATAGGAGAGAGTAATGAGTTCCGCAAATATAACTGAAATCGGATCGGCTGAATTTGAGACAAAAATACTGAACGAAAAAAGTCCTGCTGTTCTGGATTTTTATTCCGATGAGTGTGCTCCCTGCGAATCACTTGCTCCGAAATATGAGGAAATGGCCGATCTTTTCGGGGAAAATGTGCGTTTTTACAAAATATTCCGTCAGCAGAACAGGGAACTGGCAAATTCTCTCGGAGTTTCATCCAGTCCTACAGTCATTTTTTTCAAAGACGGGAAGGAGACTGCAGAAAGACTGATGGGCGGAATTAAAAAGAGAGAACTTCTGGAAAATATCAGCAGAATGATTCCAACAGACAGGTTCCAGGCCGGCATCAGCAAAAAGAAGCCGTCAGTAAAATATGCAGATGTGCTTATTCTGGGAGGAGGGCCTGCAGGTTTTTCTGCTGCGATTTATACTTCTCAGGCTAAGCTGAAGACAGTCATTGCAGATCCTGAACTTACAGGGGGGCAGGTAAAAATCACTCATCTCATTTCGAATTATCCAGGAACAGGAAAGGCCGTGAACGGATATGAACTGATGCACAATATGCTGGAACAGGCAAAACTGAGCGGGACTGAAATCATAGCAGCTTCCGATATTTCAGAAATTCAGATATCGGAAAACGGTCAGGAGCATATTCTGAGTCTCGACGGAGGGGATACGACAGTCAGAGCAAAGACGCTTATCATTTCTACGGGAGCAAAACCCCGTCTGCTGGGCGTGCCAGGCGAGACCGAGTACCGAGGTCAGGGAATTTCCTACTGTGCCACCTGTGATGGTAAGTATTATGATAATAAAGAAATTGTGGTCATCGGCGGCGGAAATTCCGCTGTGGAAGAGTCTCTCTTTCTTACCAGATTTGCAGACAGAGTCACTGTCGTTCAGAACCTCGACAGACTGACTGCAAATCAGACATCTGTGGAAAAAATTACTTCTCATAAAAAAGTTAAAATAGTATATAATCAAACTGCATATAAATTTGAGAAGGATGATCAGGGCAGGATCATCGTCGGACTTTTGAATCTCCTGTCAGGCGAAAAATCAGAATTGAAAACAGACGGTGTGTTTATCTTCATTGGAATGGTCCCGAATACGGAAGGTCTTCCTTTGTCTCTCGAAAGAGACAAAGGAGGATATCTTGTCACAGATGAGGATATGAAAACAAACTTGAAGGGAGTTTTTGCTGCAGGCGACGTCAGATCAAAGAGAATCAGACAGGCGGCAACCGCAGTAGGAGACGGGTGTGTTGCAGGAATTATGGCTGCCGCTCTAATGGCTGAGTAGATGGAGGAAATACTATGGAAGAACTTAAAGAAGCTGTAAATATCAGATATGCAAAGGAGGCTTCCTGCTGTTCAAGTCTTTCCTGCGGAGGAGCACTGGATCTGGCTGATCCGAAATTCGGGGAAGTTTTCATTGATCTTGGATGCGGGCGCGGAAATGATGTGCTGAAGGCTGCAGGAAGAGTTGGGAAAATCGGAATGGCATACGGAGTGGATTTCACCAAGGAAATGATTGAGATGGCTGAAATCAACAAGAAGAAACTTCGTGTGGAAAATGCAGAATTTCTGGAATCAGAAATTGAAAAACTCCCGTTTCAGGACAGTACTGCGGATGTCGTCATATCGAACTGCACAATCAATCACAGCAAAGATAAAGCTGCTGTTTATAAAGAAATTTACAGAGTATTGAAGACAGGCGGAAGATTTGTGGTATCCGACATCATTGCGGAAAATGAACTTCCTGCTGAAGTGAGAAATGATCCGAAAGCCTGGGCGGGCTGCTACGGGGGAGCGGTTCCAAAGCAGGAATACTTTGCAGCAATGGCTTCCGGCGGATTCAAGGAAGCGGAAATTCTGGAAGAATCGGAGCCTTATGAAAAGGGAGGAGTCATTGTAAGAAGCATTACAGTCCGTGGACATAAGATTTCTGCTCCCAAAAAAACCTGTGGGTGCGGCGGAGGGAACTGCTGAAATGATTTATTTGAAAAAGAAATATGAAAAGCTGAATCAAAGGAGGGTTTACCTATGAAACCTTTAGATAAGAAGAAGTCTGAAAAGCAGACAAAAACAGTCGCACAGTGCTGTGCAAAAACCTCAAAAATCATTTCGGGATGTCACGACTGATATGAAAACTTCTAAATATACCTTTCTTGCAAAGAAATACAGGTCCGGGGATATAATGGCAGTCAATTATCTTTCAGGCTCAATAGATCTGATTGAAAAGGAAGAAGCTTCCGAGTTTCAGCAGAGGCTTGCTTCCGGCTCCTGGGAAGATTATCATCTTCGGGATTATCTTCTGGAGAGAGGGTATATTTACAGGAATGAGGACGAGGAAGAGGAGAAGATCAGAGAGAAGTATCTGGAATTTTCAGACGAGTATGAGAAGACACCGGTACAGCTGATCTTCTCCACTTCTTTCGTGTGCAATTTTGCCTGCAAATACTGCTTTCAGGAAGAGTATCAGAATTCAAAAAAGATGCTCGATCAGGAAATCACTGACAGTTTCTTCTCTCACATCAACAGCCGATTTGCGAATGAAAAGGTGCGTCCTTACATTACCGTATTCGGCGGAGAGCCTCTTCTGGGTGCAGAAAATTACAGAAAGAGTATACTGTATTTTCTGGAAAATTCAGTAAAATATAATTATCCGGTCGCAATTGTCACAAACGGGTACGAACTTTCGAATTACATTCCTGAATTCGTAAAAAGAAAAATCAATATACGCGAAATCCAGGTGACAGTGGACGGAGATAAAGAGCATCACAATGAAAGAAGGATTCTGAAGGGTGGCAAGTCCACTTTTGACAGAATCATGGACGGGATCGATGATGCTCTGCGTGCAGGATACAGAATTAATCTACGATCAATTATCGACAGGGAAAATATTGAGTCTCTTCCTAAACTCGCGGAATACTGTCAGGAAAGAGGATTTCTCGATTATCCGTCCTCTCAGTTTGAAACAACCATCGGAAGGAATTATGAACTGCATACCTGCCAGAAGACTGACAAGCTCTTCGACAGATTTAATATCTGGGAGAATTTTTTTGAACTTTCAGAAAAATATCCCATACTGAAAAAATATCACAGGCCTCAGTTTCACGGGATGAGATATCTGGCTGAAAACGGAAGCCTTCCTTTCCCGGTGTTTGACGGGTGTCCTGCAGGCAAAAAGGAATGGGCCTTTGATATTCACGGATATATTTACGGATGCACTGCCTCTGTCGGAGTGGAAAAATACAGGCTGGGAAGTTATCTGGATCCGTCTTTTCCTGCAGATGAAAAACAGCTTCTGGAATGGAAGACAAGGGATGTGCTGACAGTTCCTGAATGCAGGGATTGTGCTGTCAGTCTTTCCTGCGGGGGAGGGTGCGGCGTGCTTGCTGCAAACTACGGAGGAAAAATCCACGGACCAAACTGCAGACCGGTTGCTGAACTTGTAGGAATCGGGGCAGACTTCTACGATATAGGATAATTATAAAATCCAATAGGGAACAGCGATTACATTTTCCTGAATCTTTTCAGGTCTTTCAATCGAGCAGAGGATTATGCCGGGAGCAGTGCGGAGTTCAGGAAAAAGTTCATTGAATTTATTTATTCCCCGGCAGTCTTTTCTGTCCGGGTTGGTTTTTATCTTCATCTCAAATGGAAAAACCTTTCCTCCGTACTCCAGAATCAGATCCACTTCAGCTCCTGAATGAGATCTGAAATGAGAAAAATTAGGAGTCATATTATATGTACTGCATAGTTTAAATATTTCCAAGAAAAAATATGTCTCCGCCATTCTTCCCAGAAAAGGATGAGATGCCAGAACGGAAGGGGAAGGAATTTTTTGAAAATGCGAAATCAGCCCTGTATCAGAAAAAAAACCTTTCTTCTTTGAGCTGATTCTTTTAATGCTGTTTCTGTGAAAAGCAGGAATTTCCAGCCACTGAAAACCGGAATTCGCCAGTCCTGCCCAGTGGACCGCTGTCTTTCTGTCAATTCCAAGCTCTCTTCCAAGTTCATTATAATTTATCTCATTTGCTGTCAAAGAAGAAAGCAGACTGAAGAAATTTCCGAAAGATTGAAGAGACTCAATATTTGCCAGCAGTCTGACATCCCTTTCAATGTAAGTCTGAACATAAGAGTTCCAGAATCCGCTGAAAAAAGAATCAGGGATATGGAGCAGTCCAGGAAAACCCCCTTTCCAGATTCTGTTCAGAAGGGGTTCCTTCGGTTTTGGAATTTCCGTGAAAAATTTAATAATATTAGAATATTCTAACGTTCCTCCGGACTCCAGCCATTCTTTCAGAAAAGACGGAGAGGAAATTTTCTCATCCAGTTCTCTTTCACACATCGGATACAGTTCCTGAATATAAACACGTCCGGCAAGAGATTCTGAAATATTTTTCATTACAGAAAAGTTCTGAGAACCCGATAGAATGTACATTCCTTTCCGGCCTTCCGTGTCCACTTTTCTCTTTAAAGCAGGCAGAAGTTCAGGTGCATATTGCACCTCGTCGAGAAACAGAGGTGCGGGATGGTTCTGCAGAAAAAAATCGGGATCTTTTCTGGCATTTGCGAGGTCTTGAACAGGATCGAAAACGAATGTTTCCATATCTTTTCCGAAAATTTGCCGGATTAGAGTGGATTTTCCCGACTGTCTTGCTCCAACCAGTGCTAAAATTGGGAAATGGGTAAAAATTTCCCTCAATTTAGGCCCCAATAGTCTTTCGAGCTCCTGCATATTTGTCATTTTGGGAGTGGGAATCCCAAATATCAAGATTTTTTTGGGAGGAGATTGCTGAATGAAAACTGCCGAAACGCATAAACTTTTTCGAGTCAAAGATCTCTGCTGCTCGGTCAGCAGCATTACCCGTTTCCGGAATATTTCAGCATTGGCAGCCTGCTGTCGGAATAAAGTGCAATAATTTGCTTACTTTAAATGTTCGTCTTTGCCAGTCAGAGGGATAATCGTATTTTTAATTACATTTTAATTAAATCAATGAAGCATCGGTTAAGTGTCATTTTTGGCTTATTCCTTATCGGATGAAAAGCGGGGATTACGGCTGCTGAGAGGGCTTCCAGTAATGCTGTCAAGATAAGGATGATTCACCACAGATACACACGGATTAACACAGATATTGCATCAAAGTATCCGTGTTGATCTGTGCCCAGCCTTGGTAATCTTTTTAATTTTCTTCTTAAGTTGACAGCATTAGGCTTCCAGTCTTTGCTTCATCAAAGA
>DAORDI010000141.1:0-5875 GCA_035345895.1 Leptospiraceae bacterium | reverse complement strand
ACTTGAAGAAATATATAGCATACCCAGTATGGTATATCACAGGAGAAAATATGAGTTTTCTGTTTCAGTTGAAATCTAAAAAAAGGGAAAAGAGTTCCTGCGGGAAGATTTTTTTCAGCTTTTTGCTAATGAGTGCTGTTTCTGTTTCTGCCGGGGATGATCCGTCAGTTCTTGAATTCAGGAATATCTGGGAAAAAATCAGCGAAAATTCCCACACGCAGAAAGCCCTTGCAATGGAATCGAAGGCTGCAAAGCTGAACAGCAGCAGGGCATCCAAGCATTGGCATCCGAGAATTTATGCAGATGCCAGGGCATACAATACAAATGACCCTGCACTGAACTTTTTCTCCGTGCTCGGGCAGAGAGCAGCCAAGGATTCTGATTTCTCTACAAAAAGCATGAGGACCAGGGTCAGCAATTTTGTGGATACAAATAATAATCCGTATACTGTTCCGAATTACAATACTCTGAATCTTCTTGCTCCTGATACTCTGAATAATCCTGGAGCTCACACTTACCAGAGAGGAACTTTCGGATTTGATCTTTCTGTATATGAGGGCGGTTCCAAATCTTCGATTGCAAAGGCCTATGACCGGCAGGCTGAAGGAAAGCAGCTGGAGAACAAGTTTGTATCTCTAAGCGAATATGCAAACTATGCTGCAATGTACGGAACAATAAGTTCTCTTACAGAGTCCATGGAAAAGATACAGGCTCTGGAAAAAACAGTAAAAAATATTCTCGGCAGGTACCAGCTTGGAAACAGAGGAAACCCCCTGGGGTATTCCGGCGGTCTGGGACTGAAAAGTCTGAAGAACAGAATTGAGGGAATGAAAGCGGAGACTTCCGCAAGAATCGAATCTTTAAGAGATTCGATTGAAGTCTCTTCCGGGAAACTTCCTGAAAAATGGGGAACTCGAAAGCAGGCGGTGCAGGCCTTTGCGGATGAGTACCTGAAAATAAAAATGGCAGAGCAGTCTTATATGGCAAGAGCAATGAGAATGTATGCTGAAGGTGCAACTGAACAGGCTGAGGCGGAGAAAGCCAGAGTGCTTCCTAAGGTCGGACTGTACGGAGAGAGTTATCTTTACAGAGGTGAACGTGCATCAGCAACTGCTTACAATGCTGGCTTTTATGTGCAGATGAATCTTTATTCAGCAGGAGATCTGGATGCAGTTGAGCAGGCAAGACTGAACAGCAAGGCTATGCAGGAAAGAGCAAATGAACTGATCAGGAACGAGGAAAGCAAGGCAAAATCGCTTCTGCAGATGGAGAATGCGCTCCGTAAAAATCTGGAACTTGTTACAGAGAATGCGAAGCTTATGGATGAACAGGTCATTGTTGCTCAGCAGCTTTTTGGAAGCGGTGCTCTGAATGCTCTCCAGCTTTCTGAAGTACTTTCCAGAAAAGCAGATGTGATTCAGGTAAAGGCAATGACAGAGTCGGAATATCTCAAGGTGCGGGCTGCAATGGTGACACTTTCTGAATCCGGTATTGAAGGAGTGAAACATGAGTAAGCTTGAAAAAGGATTTGCAGGGAATCTTGCGGAAAAATTTGTAAACTCCAGACTGACACCTGTCATCGCAATTGTCAGTATCTTTCTCGGTGTATTTTCAGTTTATCTGACACCCAAGGAAGAAGAACCGCAGATCTCTGTTCCTATGATCGACATACAGATTCCTGCTCCGGGCTTTGAAGCCAAGGAAGTGGAAAGAAAGGTGACAGAGCCGATAGAAAGAGCTGTCTGGGGACTGGATGCTGTGGAGTATGTGTACTCTGCAAGTTCTGCTCACGGTGCAGTAATTACTGTCCGTTTCAAGGTGGGTGAACCGACTGAACCTTCTCTAGTCAAGGTGCATCATAAACTGATGGAGATCAAGCAGGATCTTCCTCAGAATGTAATGAATCCTAAAGTAAGTTCTTTTACTATAGATGATGTTCCTTTTCTGACACTTACTTTCAGTTCTGAAAACAGAGATGATTATGAATTGAGAAAGCTGATTGCACCTCTTGCCAGAGAACTTTCCAGCACTCCTGATCTTGCCAGAGTTGAACTTCTGGGAGGAAGAAAGGAAACTGTCAGGGTGATTATTGATCCCGCAAAGGCGGCAGGTTTCGGAGTCTCCATTGCCGATGCTGCGATGAGTCTGAAAATGAGCGATGCCTATTTCCCTGTCGGAAAGACTTTTTCGCAGGACAGGGAATTTCAGGTGGAAGTAGGAGGCCGTATGTCCTCTTCTGCAGATATCGGAAATATTGCAATAGGTCAGAGAGGAGGAGCGGTTGTCCGGATGAAGGACATCGCGAAGATTGAACTCGGTCCTGAAGAAAGGAGCAGACTTTCTGTTCTTTATGACAAGGAACTGGGAGGAACTCAGAGAAAGGCTGTATCGGTGGTTTTTTCCAAAAGAAAGGGGACAAACGTCGTTCTGCTTGCAAAGGATCTTCTCGAACGGGCAGGTACATTTTCTTCCGAGATTCCTTCCGACATTAAAATGTCTGTGGTTCGAAACTACGGTACTACTGCTGAAGAAAAATCATTTGAACTCATTGAACATCTTCTGATCGCCACTTTCTCTGTGGCTGTTCTGATCGCTGTGTTTATGGGACTGAGAGCTTCCATCGTGGTCTCAATTGCGATTCCGGTCACACTGGCTTTGACTCTGGCCATATATTACTTTATGGGTTATACATTAAATCGTGTGACTTTATTTGCGCTTATATTTTCTATAGGTATTCTGGTGGATGATGCGATTGTGGTCGTGGAAAACGTGGAGCGGCATCTGCATCTTCATCCAGAAAGAGGAATTCTTAGAGCAACTATAGATGCAGTGTCTGAAGTGGGAAATCCGACGATACTGGCTACATTTACAGTCATCGGCGCAATTCTCCCGATGGCATTTGTAAGAGGACTGATGGGACCTTATATGAAGCCGATTCCTGTTGGTGCAAGTATGGCGATGATTCTTTCCCTGTTTGTTGCTTTCATTGTTACGCCTTGGGCATCTGTCCGTCTGCTTAAACACAGTCCAAAACACTCAGAGGAAAACCATGAAAGTGATGCAGATCCACTGGACAAGTCAAAGGTTTCTTTTCTGGACAGGCTCTATATTTCTTTTGCAGAGTGGCTTCTCAGCGGAACGAAATCTGCACTGATATTCGGGGCTGTCAGTATTGTGCTTCTGCTCGGTTCGTTCGGCTTTATTTACTTTAAGGCTGTGAAAGTGAAGATGCTTCCGTTTGACAATAAAAATGAATTTCAGATCATTATAGATTATCCTTCCGACACCCCTCTTATGAAGAGTGTGGAAATGACAAAGGAACTTGCAGTTCAGCTTTCAAAACATCCTGAAGTAAAAAAGATTCAGATATACGGAGGAGAGGCTGCTCCTTTTTCATTCTCAGGAATGGTCAAGCATACTTTCCTTCGGAACAGGGAGTATATGAATGATCTGCAGATCCTTCTTTCGGACAAGGATCACAGAAAAGAATCCAGTCATAAAATTATTGAAAGTCTGCGTCCTGTGATTGCAGAATTCGGAAAGTCCAAAAAAGCAGTGACAAAGGTTCTCGAAATACCTCCAGGTCCTCCAGTAATGGCTACAATGGTAGCTGAGGTCTATGGTCCTTCCGAAGAAGTGAGACGCAAGGTGGCAGGTGAGGTATTCACGATTTTTCAAAGTGAACGCAGTGTTGTCGATCTGGACTATTCCTGGAGAGAGGGCAAGACAAGAAAAATTTATGAATATGATCAGTCCAAGGGAGGAGTTCTCGGAGCACGTTCTGCTCAGATTGTGGGTCTGGGAAGTTTTATATTTTCTGAAACTCCTTTTCTCTCTCTTGCAGAGTCCAAGTCTCCTGAAGAGATTCAGGTTTCTCTTTCACTCGACAATAAGGTCAGATCAGGCAAGTCTCCTTTTCAGAACACGCAGATTCTTTCTTTTGAATCCGGTGTCACTCCTGCAGGAGCCCTTTTGAAGGAGCCTCGTTATGAAAATAATGAAATCCTTCACAGAAAAAATTTAAAACCTGTTTCCTATGTGACGAGTGAGCTTTCCGGCGCGGAAGAGGCTCCTGTATACGGTATGATGAAACTCTCTCCTAAAATCAATTATCCTTCTCAGACTGCCGATGTGCCCTGGAACACAAAATCGCCTGTCATCAAATGGGATGGAGAATGGTTCATTACTTACGAGGTATTCCGTGATCTGGGAGGCGCATTTGCTGTTGTAATGATTCTCATCTATGTGCTGGTCCTCGGATGGTTCAAGAGTTATATTGTTCCTCTCATTATTATGGCTCCGATCCCAATCAGTCTGATCGGAATTCTTCCCGGTCATGCGATGCTTGGAGCCTATTTCACTGCCACGTCCATGATCGGTTTCATTGCAGGAGCAGGGATTATTGTAAGGAATTCTATTATCCTGGTCGACTTCATTGAACAGCAGATTCAGTCAGGTCTTCCTCTGAAGGAGGCAGTCATCAGCGCAGGAGTGATCCGTTTCCGCCCAATGCTCCTTACTGCAGCTGCAGTCGTAGTGGGAAGTTTCGTGATGCTCTTTGATCCGATCTTTGAAGGACTTGCCATCAGTCTGATGTTCGGTGAAATTGCAGCTACAGTCCTCAGCCGTTTCGCAGTTCCTGTGCTTTACTACTGGATCGTGGGAAGCAGCAGAGAAAAATACCTTCAGGAAGAAGCGAATTCCTGAACTTTGGTTTCTGTCAGCCTCCTTCGGGAGGCTTTCAGTATCTGCAGATCTTCAAATTAAATATCTCTAATCATTAAACCGTCAAAATAACCGTCTCCCAAATACTTCAGCATCAATGATCTGCTTCCAGAACGAAGTACAATGGAATTCTTTTTTATCTGATAATACCCTTCTTCTGTTTTTATTCCCTTTTCATCAAAAATCCTGTAATGTTCCGAAAAGAGTTCTATTTTCACTGTAGGGATTTCCCTTTTGTATTTGTCCCGGGGGACAAATTTTGAGTCCGATAAAAACAAAATGCAAATTTTCGATTGGACTTGTGAGGGTTCCGTCGAGCTTAATTCTTCATCATAAATATATGCGTCTATTTCTGGAATATAAAGTGCATATTTTTCTGCATTGATGCTTACTTTTCTGAAATGGAGTCTGGTCCCGAATGGAATGGCTAAAATCTCTTTCTGATTTTCTCTGTCCTTCGCAATGATATAACTGCTTTTTACATAACCAGTCTGAAGTTCTTCGACAGGTTTGGAAATGTCGGTTGTCAGGTCTTTCCAAGCCGTTTTACCGAAAATATAAATTCTGTTAACTGAATACAATATTATACATAATATAAATAACGATATAAAAAAGGCAGCTTTGCTGGAAATTTTTCGTCCAATCGGACCTTGAAAATTTCTGATAAAAGTGCTTGAATGAATAACTTCCCAAAAACTCTTTACAGTCATAACAAAGGCATTTTTTATAATTGATACAGCAAACTGCAGAAAGTGAAATACGAAAAGTATAGGGTTATTTTTCAGCTTTACCGAAAGTAATCTGAAATCATTACTAAAATTCTGAAAGAATTCTTTAATATGGCGAAATACATTCCATGTTTCATTTGAACTCAGAATTTCTGATTTCTTGTATTCCAATACCTCGGTAAAAAAGTTAGATCTGGATGCAGCCGCTTTGCATATTCTTGCCTGATATAGAAGATTTTTGCTCCTGATTTCGAGTTCTCTTGAATCAAATACAGATCTTTGCAATTTTTTGATATGATACATACAGGCGAAATCAACATCTTTCGGATCTATGTTATAACTGGGAAATTCCATATACTCAAAGGCGGAAATTATTTTCTCCATATCTTCATTCGCCAATATGGGTTTAGATGCCAGTTCTT
>DAORDI010000140.1:0-13511 GCA_035345895.1 Leptospiraceae bacterium | reverse complement strand
ATATACAGATACGCATCTCCTCTTTTCAGGAAACAGTTTATGTCGGAAGGATCAAGTTTTATGGATTCACTGAAGTCCGCTGCAGCTTCTGCATATTTCTGCAGTTCGAAGTATGCTTTTCCCCTGAAATAGTAAAGATAAGCCTGTCCACCGTATTTTTCAATCAGAGCTGTATAGTCAGAAATACATCCTTCGTAATCCCCTTCTTCGAAAAGCAGAGGTGCCCTTTCCATCAGTCCAAGTTTATAGTCGGGACTGATCTGAACGGCTCTGCTGAAATCCCTTTTTGCACTTTCTCTGTCACCGAGTTCAAGGTAAGCCTTGCCTCGTCTGTAACAGTAGTATTCATCTTCTTTCAGCTCTATTGCCTTGGTGAACCAGGAAG
Organism: Leptospiraceae bacterium; assembly: GCA_035345895.1. Lineage (GTDB taxonomy): Bacteria > Spirochaetota > Leptospiria > Leptospirales > Leptospiraceae > DAORDI01. The sequence continues at coordinate 13,126 of DAORDI010000140.1, read as the reverse complement.
CTGCCTCAGAATATTTTTTATTTATAAAATGGATATCACCGACTTTGTAATGATCCCAGGCACTTCGGGAATCAAGACTGCAGGATTTCTGAAAGAACTCAAGAGCCTTGTCATAATTTTCCTGAGCCTCATAGACTCCGGCTGCAGCAGAAACATACAAGGCAGACTTGGAATCAAGTGAAGAGCCTTTAACGAAATCTTTCAGAGCCTTTTCATAGTCCTTGCTTTCTTCATATGCCCTGCCTCTTTTATAGTAATAATAAGGATTGTCAGGCACAAGGTCTATCGCTTTGGAAAATGAGGAAACGGCACCTTCAAAATTTCCGTTTTTAAGAAGTTTCTCACCGTTTTCAATATGCTCTTCAGGTATATTCATATCTGCAAGCAGATTGATGAATATGCATTTGGTCAATGAGAAAATGTTTATGGAAAATCAGAAGAATCAGGCTGAATTTTTCGGACGATAAATTTCTGATTTATGCAATATATTATTTATTTTCTTATCAAGAGTCCAAATTCTGCAGTCAAGTTTCCTTGCCTGACTGATGATTACAGAATCTATCAGACCGACTCCCTTGCTTAAATGTTTCTCGGAATAAGAAAGGCGGCCTGCTTCAATAAATGAAGCATCTGATTCCGGCTCCCCCAGGTTTTCCCAGTAATCAATGATCATCCTTTCTTCTGACCTGTTTTTACATCCTTGCAGGAGTTCTCCAAATATTACTTCGTGCACTTTAACTTCCGAAGCCTCAATCAATTCCCGCAGTTCACTGAATACAGGCTCTTTACGTTTGAAAAATTCAATCCATACAGATGTATCTGCAAGCACCATCAGCGTATCCTGTTTGTTTTTCTGGCTTTCTCTGCTGAAAATTCCTCTGAAAAAGCTAGGGGCTTTTCAGATACTCTTGCATTCAGCCTTTTCAGTTTGGCCAGCCTGATCCACTCAGTAAGTGCTTTTTCAATTGATTCAGTAATGTTTTTTCCGCCTGTCAGTTCTCTGACATCGGAAATCAGCTCATCAGGCAGTATTGCAGTAACTTTCATAAGATACAAGATACGATACACTATCGTATAGTCAATATTTTTTTATGAGAAGAAGGATCAATTGAACACTTTTCCATAATATTTTCGGGAGAGACTCCCGCAAATTCTCATAATATCTGCTCGATACGATGAAAGCCGAAAAATGTGCTCACATTCACTTATATGTTTTTCCGCCCTGTTTTCCTGTTCATTCCTTTCCTTCCAGTTTCTGCATTTTGACTGGATGTATTCTGCTCTTCTAACCAGAAGCTTACTGGCTTCTAGCAAATTATCAAACATCGGATCTGGGTCAGTTTCTTCTCCGTTACAGCTGATTGTCTGATAAAGAGAACTTAATTTTGGTTTACTTTGATTCTCAGCACAGATACAAAAATCTCCGCATACATCGGAGCACAGAAGTGTTCCAAAAAGCATTGATCTGCCTAGCCTTCTTTAAAGACCCAGCCTCACTTTTCTTCAGTACTGAATTTTGTAATGCATACTTATTGTATGAAAAGAAAGTATCTTTTGTATTGGCCAGCCAGGCAGATTCTCTCTTGTAGGATTTGACGAGAGGCATCAATGCTTTTTCTTCAGTTTTTGTATTTTCATGAAGACAAGAAGGAAGCAGCCAAAATAAGCAAATACATAATGATATGTAAAATATTATACGTTGAATCATATCACAAATAATTTTATCATGAAAATATCATTTTCTCAAAATGTTCCAGGGTTCTGTCTTTTTTGGCAGTTCTTCTCATATATTCCATATCCAGTTTTTCACTGTGAAGAAAATACATCCGCTCTGCCCATTCACAGTCAGATTCAGATTTCCAGTGAACACAGGCACGGAGCCGGTCTAAAATGATGTCTTCCAGCCCAATGACATACACTTTCATTTCATCCGGAAGAATCAGCTCTAAAACTTTTTCTGAATCAGCATCCTCCAGAACAAAATTCGGAATCTCCAGGCTTACAAGAAGAACTGGGTGAAACCAGTGTCTGCCCTGTTTCTGAAACCCAAGTCCGGAAAGTATTTCATCAGCTCTTGCTCTCTCATTCAGAATCAGATCAATATCTACGGTGGTATACTCATTTCTGGTATAAATCTCCACAGCAAGACCGCCTACAATTACAGGTCTCTGTTTTTCATCAAGAAGATGTGTCAGAATACCCACAGTGCCGATCATCTTCTCAAAATTGTTTTTCCCGTTCAATGAATTGAACTTACTGACGATGTTTTCAGGAAGGATCATAGTACCACTGCGTTTTTGAGATATAACGTATCTTGCCTTCTGCTTCCGCTTTTTTCCAGCGCAGCAGACAAATCTGATTCAGAACAGCAATCTCTTCCGGATCCCTCGGTCTGCGGCGATAGGTACGCTTTCTTCCTGCCCGCAGAATTTTCATTTCCGTTTCTGACTTGCGGCTTTCAATAAAACGATTCAGATCTTCCAGTCTCCAGACTTGCACAGTTACAGAAATACACACTCTCTCAGTTCTGCAATCAGAAAATCATACTGTCTCACTTTACGTCTCTGTCTGTAGACGGGCATTTTTGTCCGGCTCGAAGAAAAGGAAACTGCCTTCCTGCTCAATGCAGGAAAGCGGGCTTTCAGTATTTTAGAAGCTGCTGAGGTCTGCTTTTATCGATTCATCACAAGCCGTCAACCTCCTGGATTTTTCAATGGTTCGTAATATTTGCATATTCCATACAGAAGATTCTTTTTCCGTAAGATGAGTAATCAAAGCAGCAGTGCTTCTGCTGAATTCTGTCAAAGAATATAATAAATTTAATAATATATAATTATAATATCATCTGAATTTAATTTCAATCCTGATCAGTGAAAAATCATCAGTCAGGTTCCCTATTTTGAGAATTTCTTTTTCAATTTCCAGAATCTGGCCCTTTGCCTTTTCCACGCAGATTAGAAAAGTTTCTGCTGAATAGCTGATTGTTCTGTCTTCACCGAAGGTTCTGTCCAGATCATCCCGACCGTCGGAACCGGCAATAAAGACATCACCTTCATAAAGATGAAATTTTTGAATCTGATATTCTTCATTGTCCAGGAACATCGCGGGAAAACCTATTTTTCGGCAGGAAGTGGATTCATCTTCTGCATATCTTGCCTTCCCGTCCCTGTAAAGAACCGACCAAGGGTGTTCCGAGTTGATATAATGCATAATGCCTGTCTCTTCCTCAATCAGTCCAAATGCAGCCGATACCAGCATATAGCAGTCAAAACTTTCAAATACAGACTGAATCTCGGCGAGTGAATTTTTTATCCATTCCTCCGGACCGATATTCTCTGTATTTGAGAGATGTGTTCTGGCAAGGATCGCATGAAAAACTGCACCGAAAACCAGTGCACCGCCCGCGCCCTGCAGAGATTTTCCCATCGCATCTCCGTTTATAAATACAATATATTTTTTATTATTCAGATATATTTCTTCGGCCGCTGAAATATCTCCTCCTATCTGATGAGTTTTCCCGTTAAACTCAAATTCTTTCTTCTGTCTTGTATAAAAATCCACGCGAATTCTATCACTCCTGATGTCTCTTGAGGCAAGAGGTTCAATCAGAAGGGAGGTCAGAAAATAGTCTCCGTCCTGAGAATACTTCAGCTGCCTGATATGCTGAAGGGTTTCCTGAAGTTCATTTGTTCTCTCGGTCACTTTTTCTTCCAGATTCTCCTTGGCTTTTTCCAGTTCATGAGAGTATATTTCAAGTTTGCTGTGAATTTCAGAAAATCTTCTTTCTAGAATATATATGATAAATACTATAAAAATAAAAAAGACTCTGGGTCCAAGAGCTGTTTCCGTATGAATATAACCCAGCTGTCGGGAGATGTCATGTACAAGCGAAAGCAGATATATGCTCATTCCTGAAATGAATGTTTTTGCCTCAGAATTTCCTTTCCGAATTTCATACAGAAGACATCCCAGATCAATGATCAGAGCTGCAGCAGCCATCCTGTAAAAGAAATTCAGATTTTCATAAATTGGACGGAAAAAGAGCATGGCAAATGCATACAAAAAAAATGCCAGATGAGCATAGGATATATACATTATAATATTTTTTGTATAATTGGAGATATGTCGGGTAAACCAGCTCAGGTATACGGGAATAAGATACATACTGATTCCGCCTGCATAGAGCCAGAAAAACGGAGCAGGATAAAGAAGATGCTGAATGCCTGTAGCTCTGCTGGAGATAAAAAATATGCCGATGCAGACGGAAAGCAGACCGAAGGAAAGATAAATTCTGAGTTTTCTGCGGATATAGAGCAGACTTGCAAAAAGACCTATGAAAATATACAGGAATCCGAACCCGAACCTCTCAGCATCTTTTTTAATGATCCACTGAACAATCTGTCTTCCCGAACCGTACATCACTTCATACCGAAGACCGACATTTTCTTCTTTTGAGGATATTCTGAAGTACAGAGGGCTTCTGCTGTTTTCAGGGATGTTTATGAAATGGACCGGGCTTCCGAAAAGATCCTTGCCGATTTCCCCAAAGCGGTAAATCAGCTTTCTGTCCTGGTACACTTCCACATTCTGAACAATGATTCTTACATAGACTGTGGGGTCCTGCTGTTTATGCTCTGGAAGATATGCTTTCAGCCAAAGGACTGATCCAGCCTGATTTTTCATATAAGGACGGCCGTTTTCCGGTTCCTTCCAGGAAGCTTTCTCTGCATCCTGTGCATCCGTCTTCAGGTCGGAAAAGAAAAACTTCCATCCCTTCAGCTCAGTAAGATTTTCTTCGGCAGAAAGAGATAAATTTATAAAAAAAATTATAAAAAATATTATTCTCAAAAGCAGAAACCCTGAGCCGGTGAAATCCGATATTGTCTTTTCATTATTCAAAAATCTTTATTCTCTGTCCGCTCCGGTGCAGGGCAGACGGGATATGCTTCAGGACTTTCGGGTTATTCCCACTTTCAGTTCAGAGAACCAGTTGATGAAGCGTTCTACATCCTTGCCGGTATAGATCAGACCATGCTGAGGGCAGAGCATATCAATTTCATATCTGCTGATTCTTTCGCACCAGTCCATCTTTGCTTCGTCTGATCCCATCCATCTTCTGTGGAAACCTTCAATGTATTCAATATGTCTGTCAAAATCCTTTACATACAGATCTGAGTCATCCGACTCAGGAAGAAGGGCGGCTCCAATGTCTCCGGAAAAAAGAATTTTTGCCTTTGGATCATACAGATGAAAATTTCCGGAGGAATGAAGATAGTGTGCAGGAACAGCTTCCAAGTCGAGAGTGCCCAGACTGATTTTCATTCCCTCATCAGGAAGTGATATGAATACTTTTTCATTCCCGCCGAAATGAGGCAGGAAAGTCGACCAGAGCCAGCTGACATAACATTTGATCATCGGGTTAACTTCCAGCCAGAGACTTAAGGAAGAAATGACATCCGGATCCTGATGCGAACTGAATATATAACGTATTGCCATTGGATTTACTTCAGAGCTTATGGAAGTGAATACAGTCGGGAAAATTTCCACACCGCCCGGATCAGTGATCAGTGAATCTGAGCCGTTCATTACAATATATTCATTTGTATCTATAATATAGGACTGTTTTTCCTTGTCTCTGTAGACAGAGATCCACTTGTGATCCTTGTCAGTGTAAATATATTTTATTTTCTTCATTGCTTATGTCTATTCCCAGGCTAGTGAGGATATTTTTTAATGATGCCATTGTTTCAGCAAGGAACCGTTCCACATCTTCGGCGAGTTTCATATAGACCTCTCTCTGTTCCTTCATATATGCCGATTCAATTTTTGCCAGGACTGCAATTGAGTTGCCCTTCATGCATATTTTAAAAAATTCCTTGGTAAATTTCATCAGAAGCTGAATCGATTCATATATGTTTTCATTCAGGCTCAAATGTTTTCTTTCATTTTCCAGGAAAATGCTGTCCAGATCAGACCTGTAAAATCTCTGAGTTTCTGCATTTGTATGGATTTCTATTCTGCGTATAAACCGCACTGTTCTGTCAATTTTTTTCTGAAAAGTGTGAGCGACCAGGATTTTATGAATCAGTTCTCTCAGTTTGGATGACTCAGACTCCATCAGATTACTGTATCTGATCAGTTCAAACGAAATTGCCTTAAAACCGGTCACTGTTCCGATGTCCCTGCTTACAGAAACAAGGATGTTCAGTGCCCTAAGACGGATTTTGAATGAAAGATCGTTGATATTCTTTATGGATTCATAAATTTCCACCAGAATGGGATAATTGCATTCAAAACTGACTGATTTTTCGGGGGAAATCATTTGGTCTATATGAAAAATTTGAGTTTTCCGGATGCAGTCAAGCATTTTTCATTTTGCACCTGGGAAATAGACAGGAAGCCTGCCAAAACCGACAGGAAACAAGGGTTTTTCTTCAGTTCGTTTGATTTAATGGAAAAGTTTATGAATTTCTCGTTTTTCTGAAAATTTTTCCCCTTTTCTTTCCGAAAATATTTACAGTATGCGCTGCTGAATTAGAATAGCAGTACGACAAATTTTATCTGGAGTAATACATGGGAGAAGGTTCACTTTCACAAGACGAAATCGACGCACTTTTACAGGGAGCTGATGAAAGTTCTTTCGCGCCTGATCCTGTTCAGCCATCTGGCCCTGCTGATCCATTTTCTCCCACAGACAAGGATTTTCTGACTGAGATTATTTCCTCTGCATTTGGTGTGGCAGCAAATACACTGGAGAGTGTTCTAGCTAAGCCGGTCAGATTTACCAGTCCAATTGTAGAAGCCAAAACTGCACAGGATTTGGCCGCTGAACTGGGAGCAGAATCGGTATCCTTGGTTTCCAACCTGACAGGAGCGGTCAATGGAAGGACAAGTTTGGTCATTTCCGTTGAAAACGCCTCTAAAATCGTAAGTGTCCTTATGGGAGGACTCTCGACAGGAGGATTTGACAGTGCCAGACAGCAGACTCTCAAAAACAATTTTGCCCCAGTTATGGGAATGGTTGGAGTGCAGATCGGACTGAAGCTGAATTCAGTGGTTCAGGCTTCGCCTCTGGAAATCTCCATGGCAAAAACACCTAAAGATATGGTTCTTCCAGACGGGAAGATGCTCGTCAAGATAGCGATGAATCTGAACATCGAGACCGTTGCAGTCTTTAAAGTATACTATATTATGTCTCAGGCGACTGCTGAAGAAATTCTGGCTCTGTTCAAAAAAGGTCCTCAAAAAACCGGAGGAACGGGCGGTGGAATCAACATCAGCGTTCCAGCCGCAAATACACAGAGTTCAATCTCATCTCAGCAAAATTCAGTAGGAATTAAAGGAATTGCTTTTCCTTCGCTTTCTAATGCAGCTCAGCCTTCCGGAGCCACGAACCTCAATCTGCTTATGGATGTGCAGATGTCAGTGACTGTGGAACTGGGAAGAACAAAAATGTATATCAAGGATATTCTGGGACTTGGCGAGGGTTCCATTATCGAGCTGGATAAACTGGCCGGTGAGCCTGTGGATCTTCTTGTAAACGGGAAACTGATTGCAAAGGGAGAGGTCGTGGTCATTGACGAAAACTTCGGTGTAAGGGTAACGGATATCGTCAGTCCTACAGACAGAATCAAATCCGAAGGAAAGTAATGCCCCTTCGGAAAATCCTCCTCAGTTTCGGGCTGATTCTTACACTGTCCGTTTCTGAGGTAAATTCTCAGTCCAGAACAGAAGAACTCGACAAGGAACTTCGGAAGGAACTCGGTCAGGAAAAAAAAGAAAAACAGACTTCCGAAAAAAACGAGAATACTGAAAAAGAAAAATCAGAAAAAGAAACAAAAACCTCTGATAAAAAACCGGACAAAAAAGAATCTCCAGAAAAAAATCCAGTCCTGGAACGTTACGACAGTTCCAAAGAAGATGCCCCCAGCCTTTTATGGATTCTTCTTAAAGTATTTTTTGTACTTGCCGTACTTGTCGGTGTTTTTTATTATCTGCTCCGCTTAATATCCAGAAACAGAAACCTTAAGTTTCCAGTTCAGGGAGCAATGCGTGTGCTCAGCACACTTCCTCTCGGTCCAAACAAGGAACTTCAGCTTGTGGAAGTTTCCGGAATGCTTGTGCTTGTCGGAGTGACGGACAATTCCATCAGCCTGATCAAGGAAATAGACTCTCCTGAAATTAAACAGAAGATATTTTCCATTAAGGAATCATTTGAACCTCCCAAGGAAAATTTCCTGGAACTGATCGTTCAGACGGTCAAGGAAGACATTCAGTCAGTCAGCCATAAAAAGCAGAAAATTCAGATCGACGATGAGCATGAAGAGATTCTGGACGAACTGAAGTCCAGACAGCTGGACAGACTGGAAAAACTGAAAAAAGAAAGACAGTCCATTTCTAAAAAGAAAGACTGAGTACAATGCCTGCAGATAAAAAGCAGATTGACCAGCTCCTTGCAGCCGCTTCGGAAGGAAATGCAGTGAAAGTGCTGAAGCTTATAAAATCAGGCGCAAAGATCAATGCAAAAGACAAGGATGGATTTGATGCTCTTCTTTCTTCTCTGAATTACTCAGCATATAAAATAAACAATGGTCAGTTCGACAAATGGATTGATGTGATAAAAATCCTTCTGGAAAACGGAGCCGATATCAATACCAGGTACAAAAAATACGGAAACAGAACAGCATTAATCCATGCAAGCGAATTTGGCATTTTCCCTGCAGTGAAATTCCTGCTTGAATCAGGCGCAGACATTCATCTGAAAGATCAGTATCAGGCATCGGCTCTGCACAGGGCTGCACTATACGGTCATTATGAAGTCGTGAAATTTCTGCTGGAAAACGGTGCAGAAGTCAACAGCCGAACTGATGACGGTGAGACTGCACTGAAATGGGCAAAAGAAGGAGAGAAGGATGCACAAAAATCGAAATCTCCAGATTCAGAAAACTTTGCAGAGACTGTCAGAATTCTGAAAGGCTTCGGGGCAAAATAAGTTTATTTCTGTTCACAGTAAATCTCTGTGGTGCGGGGAGTATAGATTCCGCCTAAAAGAACATGAAGAAATGAATCCAAGGCATCTCGTTTCATCACTATTTTTACAGGCTTTTCGCATTTGGGCTGGTAGTATTTTTTCCAGGGAAGTGACCAGAGACCCATAACGATCAGATGCTCTTTTTTTGTTTCCTGAAGTGTGGAAGTATCTGATTCGCCTGTCTTGGAAATGATAATTTCAGTTGTATGACAGTTCATGATAAAAATAAGTCCAATTATAATCTTTTTCATTGACATTTTACCCTGATTGTTCTCGGATAATAAATTCCGAACGTCACCTGAGCCCAAACTGCGTCAGCGGGATTTTCATACTGATGGACAAGCTCCATTTTCCCGCTTGGACAGATTTCCGAAATATCTACAGTGACTTTTCGCGGAAAAAGTCCCCATAGATAAAATTTATTTTTTATAATTACATCTTCCTTGGGTTCCTGCACCTGAGTTTCCTCCATTAGCCTGACTCTCTGGTGCTGACAGTTCAATGAAGTCAGCAGGATGAACATAATCATAATATATGATATAATTTTCATAAATCTGCCTCCTTCAGTCATTGTCTATATTCCTGAAATTGATTGTCTGATTTGAGAAAGACACTCCGTTGTAGCCCGCATCTGCACTGGATGTATTGGAAAGAAAAATCTGATAGTTCTGATCACCGTCAAATACAGACTCATCTGCCCCGGTCACTGTCACAGTCTGATTTGTGCTCCAGTTGGCAGGAGTAAATGTAAGAGAGGATACAGAAACTGTTCCTTCAGCTGTATTGCTGCTGGATACCGCAATGGTCACATTGGAAGAAGGTGCTGAATTGAGTCTGACCTGAAATGTCTGAGTAGTTCCTATTTCAGAAGTGAGATACGGTGCAGAACCTGTCGGAAGAGTCACTGTTACACCCGGAGACTGAACATTGAAATAAAAGTCTGACGGATTGGTTCCGTTCCAGACAGGATCGGCACTGCTGAAGTTTCCTGTAATGATCTGGCAGTTTCCACTGTTTGTTCCTGCTGTAAACGTAACTGTCTGAGGAGAATTCCAGTTTGCTGAAGTGAACGTCATACTGGCAGGACTTACTGAAGAGCCAGTGCAGCCCGCTCCTACGCTTAAATTATATGTGACATTTGCAGCCGGAGCAAACGTAAGTGTAACATTGAATGTGTTTACAGAAGAAGTTCTGACTGTCAGTCTTGCACCTGTACTCAGATTGTTCGGAGAAGAGTTTATATTTGGAACCTCATTGTCAGTAACTGTAAACAGAGTTGCAGGCAGTGTGACAGCGAGATTATTGAAATTATTGTCTGTACTGGCTGTATTGGATGCAGTCATTGTGCAAGTCTGGTTCCCGTCCAGAATAACATCATTAAAAGCGGAAACACTCAGCTTGCCTGAAATCCTTGATGCAGGAGTAAAAGTGACTGTTCCCATATTATTGCATTCGGTAGTGTCAGAAGACGTTATAGTGGTTGTGACGTTGGCTGTCGGAACGTCCGAAATTCCCAGTATAAACTGTGAACTTGTTCCTCCGTTTTCATTGAATACTGTTGTAAATGCACCGGAAGGCCTGCACACAGCAACTCTGTAGCCTCCGTCCAGGTCGCATACGTTTACGCTGACATTTCCAGCTGTGGTCAGGTTGTAATCGCTCAGTCCTGACTGAGGTCTGTTCAGAGCATCTCCTACTCTTACTGTCACATTGGCATCAGCCGCATTGATATCGGGATTTCCTGCACCTGTGAGAGTAACTGTCTGCGCAGTGTTCCAGTTTGCAGGAGTGAAAGTGAGCGTGGACGGGCTTGCAGTCAGTTTAGAAGTATCCAGGCTTGTTACATCGTATATAACATCGGCTGTAGGCTGAGAATTCAGTTTTACAGTGAATGACTCAGTGGAACTCAGAGAGTCAAACATAAACTTCGATGTATTGTTTGCAAGAGTGACTCCTCTCGTGTCATTGTCTACTGAAGTTGCTGTTACTGCAGTGCTGAAAAGTCCGCTGTAGTTTGGATCGGTGCTGACTGCATTGGAAATGAGAATGCTTGTCCCGTTATTGGCAGTGTCTGCAAAATTATCCACCATAGTTACAGTAACTGTCTGCATTGTTGACCAGCTCAGTGCCGTAAATGTAATGGAAGCAGGAGACACTGTCGCAATTGAAGTGTTTGCAGAACTTAAATTTACAGTCACGTTTGCGGTCGGTCTTGAAGCGAGCCGGATTGTAAATGTCTGAGTTCCTCCTTCATTCTGGGAAACACTTGTTGTGCTGACAGTATAACCTGGAGTATCATTGTCGCCATTTACCAAATCAATATCCGAAGGGTTCATTCCGCTGTAAGCAGAGTCTGCACTGACTGCGGGAGATGTAATGATTGTATATCCCTTGTTCGGATCCTTGATGGAATCATCGACGCCTCTTACAATGACTGTCTGAAAAATAGACCAGTTTGCTGAAGTAAACGTCAGAGAAGAACCTGACTGAATCACACCTTCAAGAGGATTGCTGGAAGTTAAATTGAGTGTTACATCAGATGAAGGAGGTGCCTTGAGGCGTATCTGAAAAGTCGCTGTGGCCGCAAATTCATCTGTTGCTCCGCTGACTGCACTGATTTCAAATCCGGGAACAGCATCCACATTCGTAACTGTTACATCCACCGGAAGAAGAGCATTATAATTCAAATCCGCACTGGAAGGAGTATTTCTGACTGTATAAGTGATGTCTCCGTCAATTGCAGATTCATAAACAGGGGTGACAGTCACAGTCTGAAAACTGGAATAGTTTCCCGGAGTGAATGTAAGAGATGCCGGACTGACTGTTCCTTCAGTTGTATCATTGCTCACCATACTGACAGTCACATTTGCTGTCGGCGCCTTCAGCAGCTTGACCCTGTATGTTTTGGCAGTGCCAGGCTGTTCATATGTAGTCAGAACTGTATCATCGATGAACACCCAAGGAGTGTCATTGTCAAAATTTGTAACACTGATATTGGGGACACTCAGGCCGTTGTAAGCCAGATCCGAACTTGCTGCATTTGTAATGGAAACGGTATATGGAATATTTCCGTCAGCAGTTCCGTCATCCGCTCCGGTCACTGTCACTGTCTGAGGAGTGGAGTAGTTTGACGGAGTAAATGTAAGTGTGGTCGGACTGACAGTTCCTTCTGCAGTATTATTGCTGACAAGAGTTAGAACTACATTGGCTGTGGGTGCTGAACTTAATGCTACTGTAAATGTGTCAGAATCACCTGACTCAGAGGTGTTCAGATTGCTCATTTGGGAAACTGCGATTCCTGCGGAATCATTGTCCACATTTGTCGCGGACACTTCACCTGCACTGAGGCTGTTGTATTCAGAATCAGAACTGATTCCCTGTCCAAGGATAATCCTTACTGATTTGTTTCCGTCGATTGCCGGTCCGTCATTGATTCCAGTGAGAACTACCTGCTTTGCCGCAGACCAGTCATCCGGAGTAAATACAAGTTCTGAAGGAGTAACTGTAATTTCCTGTGTATCACTGGATAAAATATTTAATATTACATTTGCAGTCGGTTTTTTATTCAAAACCACAGTAAAACTGTCTGTTGTTCCGTTTTCGGATGTCATCAGTCCTTCTCTTTTGCTGACGGTGAAGCCTGCTGGAGCAGATACTGAAGTATTGGGAGTCTCTGCAGCGACAGACTGTGGAATTAAAGGATAAAACGGAGATTTCTTCTGATTCTTCCCGAACGCAAGTGCTGAAACCAACGGCCAGGCAGTGCACCCGCCGGAGAAAAAAGAAATCAGGAATAATACAAATAACCGCTTCATATTATATATGACGAAATAATTCGGTAAGTACACATAGCTTTCGTTTTTTATTTTCTCAGAAAGAGATTGGAATTGAAACTGAGTTTCAATTATATGAATTCGATTGTACATTAGGACGGTTTGTTTCCTTCATTCAGTATCTGCTGAAATCCGGATATTTGCGGAGAATGCTTCCATACGACTATCTTTTGAACCTTGTAAATAATGATTTTGAGTTGCCAAAGAGGCAATGTCCCATTGAATGTTGAAATTAAATGAGTGGTGATCTCAATACTGATTT
>DAORDI010000139.1:0-13672 GCA_035345895.1 Leptospiraceae bacterium | reverse complement strand
TGCCGGGCTTCCCCAGCAGATTGAAATTATGAGATACCACTCACTTGTTGTGGATGATGCGAGTCTGCCTGCTTTTTTTGAAAAGTCCGCAAGGGTGGAATCTTCGGAAAATGACGGTGAGCTGATGGGCATCAGACATAAAGAGTACCCTATTGAAGGCATCCAGTTTCATCCTGAGTCTTTTGCGACTGAGGGCGGAATGAAAATGATAGAGAATTTTATATTCGGGGGAAGCAGATGAGTTTTGTGCAGAGACTGGCTGAGTATTCCAGAAGCAGAAGAACGCTCTTATGCGTCGGGCTTGATCCTGACAGGAACAGAATCCCGGAACATCTGAAAAAGGAAAAATCTTTTTTAAGCAGATTCTGCTGCGAGACGGTGGAAGCCGTTGCCCCCTACTGCATTGCGTTCAAACCGAATATTGCATTCTTTGAATCATCCGGTTATGACGGAATCAGGCAGTTTGAGGACACAATACATTTCATTAAAAAGAAATACCCTGACCATCTGATCGTAACTGATGCTAAAAGAGGCGATCTGGGCAATACTGCAAAAGAATATGCTGAGTATTTTTTCGGTCAATTAAAGACGGACTCCCTTACCGTTTCCCCCTATATGGGCAGGGACAGCCTTGAGCCTTTTCTTAATTTCAAAGACAGTCATCTTTTTGCACTCTGCCTTACTTCAAACCCCGGGTCCTCCGATCTGCAGAGGCTGAAAACTGAAGGTGTTCCTTTATACAAAAGAACAGCAGAGATGATTTCCGATCTGGAGAAAAAATATCCGGAACAGCTTGGACTTGTGACAGGAGGGACTCATCCGGAAGAAATAGGAGAGATTCATTCTGAGTTCTCTCATCTGCCTCTTCTGATTCCCGGATTCGGCGAGCAGGGTGGAAGTCTGGAAGAAATTCTTCCTAAAGCTGGCAGACTCGCTCTGATCAACTCTTCTCGAAGCATTATATTTGCAGGAAAAAATCATGATTTTGCATCCAAGGCTTCGGAAAAGGCTGAAGAGGTGCATCAGAAGTTTAAAAAGTTTTTTGAACCAAAGTAAAAAAGAGTCCTCACTCTCAGCCTGCCGCAGCATCTGCGAGATCAGACAGTTTTCTGCCGGCGAATGCCCGCTGTCACAAGTTGCATTTTTTATGTTTGCATAATTTGTAGACTGTGATTGACATTTTATGAATATATTGTAGACTGTGATTGACATTTTATGAATATATTGTAGACTGTGATTGACAGAGGGACGGAATGGAGGAATATTTCAGCATTCAGACCAGAATTGCAGAGGCAGTGGATATGATATTTATCCGGTCTGTCTATGAAAAAATACAATGGAATTCAAGGCTGATTGGGATTCTAGGAGCCAGGGGAACCGGGAAATCTACTCTCGTAATGCAGTATTTTAAGAATAAGTTCAATGATCCGGAGAAATGTCTGTATATCTCTGCCGACAATCCTATTGTGCTTGGCAGAGGAATCTATTCCATTGTTTCCGAATTCTTCAAGATGTATGGGAATACAGTCATTGTAGATGAGGTGCACAAGCAGAAGAACTGGAGTCTTGAGATAAAAGCTCTTTATGATTCATTTCCCAGAAAGCAGATTATTGTATTGGGAAGTTCAGCCGCAGCAATACTGCAGGAAAAGGGTGATCTTTCCAGAAGGATGAAACTGTATCACTGCCCTGTTCTTTCCTTCGGGGAATTTCTTTCTATCAGGCATAAAACTTCCATTCAAAATTACAGTTTTGAGGAAATTATTCAAGATCATTCTAAAATATGCAGAAATGTCCTAAAAAGGATACCAGACATACTGATGGAATTCCGGGAGTATCTTCAGTTCGGGAGTTTTCCATTTTTTATAGAAAACAGCAGAGATGAATATCTTAGTCTTCTGGAAAATGTGCTGGACAAGGTTATTTATGAGGACATTCAGACGGTCAAAAGCTTAAAAAATTTCTCTGCATTGAAAATGAAAAAACTGCTTGGATTTCTTGCACTCAGTCCAATTCCTCTTTTCAATACGGAAACACTGAAAAATAAAATGGAAGTTTCAAAGGATACATTGTATGATTATTTTGATCTTTTGGAGAGAACCAATATTCTTCAGATTATACGGAGTGCAGGAAAACCGGAGACTGGTCTGAAAAATGCCAAGGTTTTCTTTCAAAGCCCAAACTATTATTACTGCATCGCAGAAAATTTCTGGAAAAATTCAGCCGACACCGGTAATATAAGAGAATCTTTTTTTGTATCTCAGATCTCGCAGTTTTTACCGATAAAGTCTTCCGATTCTGCTGACTTTACCGTTTATATAAAAAAGAAAATATATGAGCTGGAAATCGGTGGACGGTCTAAGTCCAAAAAGCAGATTGAAGGTCTTTCAAATGCATACGTTTTCAAGGATGGGATAGAGGTCGGTGCTGGCAATGTCATTCCCTTGTACCTGACAGGGATGCTTTACTGAGCATTTCTTGAAAATTTCTGCCGAACCGGAAAATTAAAAAATATTATAATAATCTTCAAAAGTAATTGCGCTTTTTCCGTTCGGAAACCTTGATTTTGCTGACTCAACAAGGTTGAAATACGCAAAGACTTATGAATATCAGTATATAATGAGGTGTATAATAAGAGTTTTGCCGGACAGTGAGCGTGTCCGGCAGGTTAAATGCCTGATCCGGAGCTTAAAAATTATACCCAACTGTCAGCCAGACGTTTCTATGTTCCAGAGGATGTCTGGTGGGATAATAAGTCCCCGCAGCGGCGCGGATACCGGGGTCAAAGAACTGTTCGTTTCCAAGATTGTTCACCTGAAGATTCAGGAACATTCCCTGTGTAAATGCGTTGTCCCAATGCAGGTTCATTTTAAACATTTTATATCCCGGAGTTGTTTTTTCCGGGTTCGTTGCTTTTGTTCTTCTTATGTCGATCATATTCACCGCAGTGAACAGGCTCAGATCCTTGACGATTTTCCAGGTAAATCCAATAAATGCCTTATGAGGGGCTATGTTAGGAATCTTCCCTTCTTCGGGGATTGCTGCGGTTCCGGTGAACTGTTTGTAAACTGCAGTTCTGAAATCATCTTTCCAATTGTCACCGATTCTTCCTGCAGTGGAAGGAGAGGTCGGCAGAGAGGAAGGGAGCTTCATATACTTGCCATCCACATAATTATAGCTTAAATTCAGTTTCAGCTTGTCCGTCATTGTCCATGCATTATCCCACTCTGCTCCGTAAATTCTTGCCTCACCTAGATTCTGATTCTGCTGCCAGAATCCTCCGCTGGGAGCAGCCCCGTTTCTCAGACCGCTGTCAAGTGTAGTGACTTCCAGAATAAGATTTGTCACCTTGTTATAATACCCATGCAGAGATGTGTACAGTTTTCCCATGAAATTATATCCCAAGCCGACTTCATACGTTTTCAGAAGCTCAGGCCTCAGACTGCCATTAGGCTTTCTCTGTTTTGTTTCTGAAAACATTTCCTTGACTGTCGGTGCCCGGAATCCTGTACCAGCCAGAAGTTTGATCGTGAAATTTTTGGTCGGAGAAATAATCATACTGATCCTGGGAGAAGAAGCCTTTCCGAAGGTGGAAAACTCGTCGTATCTGTATCCGGCTGTAAATGCGATCTTATCTATCGGACGGTACTGAGCCTGTGCAAACCCGGAGAAGTTGTTGAATGTGTATCTTTCTGCGCTTCCATAATCCTTGGCCGCAACATAATGTATTGCACTTGCTCCGAGAATGGTGGAAACCTTTGATGTGGGTTCATAAAAAAGCTTAGTTTCCGACTGATAACTGGTATCCGGTCTGGAATAATTTGTACCTTGAGATGTATCTCCCGGTCTGTAAAATGCATCCCATCCGTTTTTATTAGGATATTCCTCTCCGCTTGAGCTTAAGACCTGGGTGTTTCTGATTGTCGCCTCCGTATCCAAGGTAAGCCCTTCTTTTATTTTATGATTATATCCTGCATTGACTGTATTGTTTCTGAAATCCCAGTGTGAACCGGAAAATCCTTTCAGTGATGCGTTGCCTAGCGCAACTCCGTAAAGTCTGGCAAGATTTCGTGCTTCCAGTGCATTTTTGGTTTCAAAACCTCTTTGTTTCGTGTCAATCTGCTGTGTTCCGTTCGCAAATGTCCCTTCCCCTTGCAGATACTGCCAGTTGATTGTTTCAAACCGGAATCCCTTATAGGAAAATTTAGCGGTAGCATTGTATGTTTCCACCTGAGAGTTGTTGTAGGTAGGCGACCAGTAGTAACCGACTGATTTTGAATCTGGACTGCACTGTCCTCCGCAGAACTTTCTTTCCAGTCCATATGAAACGTCATTTGGATTGTATCCTTTTTTATCC
The DNA here is from genome assembly GCA_035345895.1 of Leptospiraceae bacterium. Classification (GTDB taxonomy): domain Bacteria; phylum Spirochaetota; class Leptospiria; order Leptospirales; family Leptospiraceae; genus DAORDI01. The sequence continues at coordinate 9,315 of DAORDI010000139.1, read as the reverse complement.
TGCTGTCCTATCCCTCCGAAATTTGGTCCTTCCGTCTTGTAAAAATACCCGCTTGCACTGTACTGAATATGATCACCTCCGAGTGTCGCAACAGAACCTCGGGAAGTCAGTGTCATACTGTATCCCTTATTTGCCTGTCCTGATTTTTCCCAGCCTCCGTACATGGCAGTTGCCTGATTTCCGGGACTGGTTTTCCCGTCTTTAGTAATGATATTTATGACCCCGTTGAAGGCATTTGCTCCGTACAGAGAAGAAGACGGACCTGAGACAATTTCTATTCTTTCCACATTCTGAAGAGGGAACTGAATCGTTCCTGCGATCGCACCGAACTCATTGATGTTGTTGTCGGCTATACCGTCGACATATACAAGTGTACGGTTGTTCTCTCCTACAAGTCCTCGCTGATGCACAAGCTGAGGATAGATTCCGTAAGTGTGCTGAAAATCAAAGCCTGGGACGTCCTGCAGCGCCTCAGACAATATTTTATATCCTCTTTCCCTGATCTGATCAGCAGTGATTACATATACAGCGGCAGGTGCATCCTTGATTTTTGTCTTCGTTTTTGTAGCGGTGACAACTTCGATGTCCTCAAGAAGTTTAAAAACTTCCTGAGAAGCCTGAGCCTTGTCATCTTTCGTAATTGGGAAAATTGCTGATTTAGAGAGAGGATGATTTGTCAGATACTGATCTATATTTTCATTGTTTACTTTTCTTGAGCTGTTGACTCTGATTCTCAGTCCTGCTTTTTTCCCGAATTTATCCAGAACCTTATCATCTGATTCCGATGTTTCCTCTTTGGGAAGTTTCAGATTTTCTCCGCTTCCTTCCCATTCATCTTCAATGTTGACAGCATCAATCATTTCTCCCGTTGCAGGGTGGTATATCTGTGCAAATATGGAAAGATTCTTTCCTTCTTTTTTTGTATAGTATCCTGCAATGTAAAGATGAGCTGTCTGAGGTACCCTGTCCTTTACTTTGGTCGGGCTGACATCCGAAATTTTTTCTGTAGAGTAACCCTGTTTCGTCAGGTAAGATTCAAGGACAGACTGAATTCTGCCTTCCAGGCCGGCTTTTGCTTCTGAATTGAAAGGAAGAAATTCTCCAATATACACCTTGCCTCCTGTTTCCTGAGACCCAATGTTTAGAACAATTAAAAAGAATACCGCAAGAATTACTCTCATCTGCTGCTCCTGTTTTTGCTTTCCTGAATTAAATGACGAAACTGTAGCGAAGAGTCATTATTAGTCGAACACTGTTTACGGAAAGCTGAAATTTCTCTCATTTTGAGATGTTTTTTTGTTTTTCCATTTTTTTTTATAATGATAATCTCTTTTATCAGAGTTTAATGATTGACTGAAAGTACAGAATGAAACTTGTCAGCGGCCGGACAGCATCACTGTCTCATTTGAAATGAAAAGGAAGTTTTCCGGCAGCGTAAATGCCTGTTCTGCTGCTCAAGATTCCGTAAAGGAGGATATGTTGAAAAAAATGTTAATTGGAATAATTTTTGCACTTCTCTTCATACCTGCACATATTAATTCAGAGGAATGCACCTCGGAAGAATCATTTGCCGTCCTGGAACTTTTTACTTCACAGGGATGTGCAAGCTGTCCTTCTGCTGATTCACTTTTGAAAAAAGTCTACAATCCGAACAAAAAGATATATGCCATATCGCTTCATGTAGATTACTGGGATTACCTCGGATGGAAAGACCCCTATGCAAGGAAAGAAAACAGTGAAAAACAGAAGGAATATTTCAGGAAAATGAGCTGGAGAGTATATACTCCTCAGATCGTTATGAACGGACAGTCTCATTTCATCGGCTCAGATGAAGAGAAGATTATGCAGAACCTGAGTGTGAAACTGCCGAACAGAAATGATTCGAGACTCAATCTTTCTCTTTCCAGGGGACAGAATGAATTGAAGGTAAACTTCAAGACTATATGCACCTCTAGCAACTCGGTGCTGAAGGTACATCTTCTCAGAAAAAATGTCAAAAACAAGGTGAGCAACGGAGAAAATGCCGGACTGCTTCTCGAACATATCAATGTATCGGAGGGATATCAGGAGTTTGATTTAGGAAAGGGCGGGTCAGGACTTGCCAAATTCAACCTGAAAACTTCTCCTTCGGAATACAGAATACTGGCTTACATCCAGAACAGAAACTCCAATCTTATACTTGCCGCCAATGAAACAGAATAAAATTCTCATTACAGGAAAAGACGGGATGCTTGCTCAGAGTTTTCAGGGCATTCTGAATAAAAAAGGGTTTGAATTTAAGGCATACTCAAGGAGCGAACTCAATATCCGTATCAGAGATCATATCCGGCGCGGTATAGAAGAAAATGAGCCGGATATTCTGATAAACTGTGCCGCATATACTGCAGTCGATAAGGCAGAATCAGATCCCTTTCATCTTGCAATAAATGATGAGGCCCCTGGAATTCTGGCAGAACTTTGCAGAGAATTCGGAGTAAAACTAGTCCATTTTTCCACAGATTATGTTTTTTCAGGAAGTCAGTACTGTCCAATTCCTGAAAATGAACCGACAGCCCCGGTGAATCAGTACGGACAGGGGAAGCTGAACGGTGAAAGAAAGATTCAGTCTTCAGGCGCGGATTTTCTGATTTTTCGAGTACAATGGCTTTATTCTAATTACGGTAAAAACTTTATGAAAACCGTTCAAAGGCTCTTAAAGGAAAAGAAGGCATTGAACATTGTAAATGATCAGTGGGGGAAGCCTACTTCATGCGATTTCATTGCAGAAGTCACTTTAAATGCAATCGATCAGGGACTGCGGGGACTTTATCATTTAGGTCCATCGGATTCATGCACCTGGTTTGAATTTGCTAGAATATGTGCAGGACAGGAATTTCACAGAGTATTTCCTATTCAGACTAAAGATTACCCTACTCCAGCAGCCAGACCGGTCTATTCGGTGCTTTCCTCTGAAAAATTAAAAAGGGATCTTCCGAATTGCAGTCTTTTGAATATGAGCTGGAAAAAAATCTATAAAAATCAGAACCCGAACATCTGATTGAAAAATCTGTTCATCTTTTCATATGGAGTGAGATTTGAACTGGGATATGCTCTGACAGTGTCTTCCAGTTTGCTCTTCAGTTCTGACTCTTCAGGCTCAAGCAGCAGTTTTTCTACAAAGTCTTTTTGAATCAGAATCACCGACTGATCGATTGAATAATACCCAGGCTGGAAACTGTTCTTTTTTTCAATCAGAGATCTGTCTTCCTCTGTTACTCCAAACAGCATAAGAAGATCGGATTTTTTCATATTTGAAATATCTTTGCTTTCCACTTCTTCACCGGAGTGATAGAATGCATAATCACTTAAAGCCCTCGGTCCGTAAATTTTGGTTTCCTGAGGATTGATCCTGCCTCTGTTCTTTAAGGAAAGAATCTCTGTTTCGACTTTCTTGAGCAGTGCCCCGTTGTTTTTGTTTGCACTGAATACAAAATACCCTGAAACTAAAGTCGCTACAATCACTACTGCAGTTGTTCCGAGCGTATTCAGTTCTTTTTCTGAGCGAAGAAGGTACTCGGCGATTTTCATCACAAGGAAAATTGGGAAAAACTTAGTCAGAAGATTCCAGAAAGAATGCATCAGAAAAGAAAAAGAAGATACTCCGAAAAAATCGGTGAGAGAAAAAGTAAGGATGGCTATTGCAAATCCTCCGTAGAAAGTCATCAGAAATCGGAGAGGGATATTCTTCCTCTTGAAGAAAACCGAAGTCTTCGCACGTTTTTCTCGGATCATTCCCAGACATATCCAGCTCACAGTGACAAATCCCCCCAGAAGAAAACCGGGGAAACTCGAAAGAAATGCCAGAAAACTGAGCACTGCAATAAGGAACAGGTCGCCTATTTTTTCCAGCTTGAAATTATAATTCAGGATCAGCAGATAAAGAAAGCAGAGAAGTTCTTCCATATAAAAATAAGGAAGATTGATCGAAAAAGGAACAAATCCTACCAGATAAATCAGGAAGAAATGGTTCAGTCTCCACTCCTTTCTGTAAAAATTGAGCATTGCAAAGTGCAGAGTGAAACTGAATATTAAAGCGAGAGTAATATGATATGCATTCAGTACCTTCAGTCCGAATACCTTCTTGTTGAAATAGAGAATAAAATTGCCGAAAGCTTCTGTCTGAGTCCTGATGACTCCCTTGTCGATGACAGACTTGAGGTTGGCGAGTCTTGTGTACGAAACATCGCTGCCGGGATCACCTCTGAATATATAAAAACCAAAGAGGCACATCGCAAAAAAGAAGGCGGATACCACCACCCAAAATAATCTCTGTTTGTCTTCCCTTTCAATCTGCATGAGGATTTCTTGCTATACTTTTTCACTGCCATAATAAAATCTGGGCTTAATTTTATATAGAAAATTTTTATTTAAGGGGAAGAAAACTATGGCAGAGTCAAAAGACCACGTCCTCTACGGCGAAAACAAAGAGCCAGCCAAAGACAAGCCTTGGATTTTCAGAACTTACGCAGGACATACGAACCCAAAATCGTCCAACGAACTTTTCCGAAAAAACCTCTCAAAAGGACAGACTGGACTTTCCATTGCATTCGATCTGCCTACTCAGTGCGGATACAGCTCCGACCACAGCATTGCAAGGCCTGAAGTGGGCAAGGTAGGTGTTCCTATCAATTCACTCGAAGATTTCAGAGTTCTTTTTGACCAGATTCCTATCGGGGAAATGAACACTTCGATGACAATTAATGCCACATCTATGTGGCTCCTGTCTCTGTACATTGCTCTGGCAGAGGAAAACAGTGTTTCTTCCGACAAGCTGGAAGGGACAACCCAGAATGACATTATCAAGGAATACCTGGCAAGAGGCACATATATTTTCCCTCCTGCACAGTCGATCCGTATGATAGTGGATATGTATGAATACTGTCTGAGAAATGTTCCCAAATGGAATCCTTCCAATATCTGCTCCTACCATCTTCAGGAAGCCGGTGCGACTCCTGTGCAGGAACTTGCGTTTGCTCTGGCAACGGCAATTGCCATTCTGGATGCAATCAAGGAAAGAAACTGTTTCAATGCAGATGAGTTCGAAAAATGCGTGGGCAGGATCTCCTTTTTTGTAAATGCAGGAATGAGATTTGTGGAAGAGATGTGCAAGATGCGGGCTTTCACTGAAATGTGGGAAGAAATCACCAGAGACAGATACGGAGTAAAAAACCCTAAATACAGAATCTTCCGTTACGGGGTTCAGGTAAATTCGCTCGGTCTTACTGAAGAGCAGCCTGAGAACAACGCCTGGAGAATCATTCTCGAAGCACTTGGGGTCACTCTTTCCAGAAAAGCCAGATGCCGTGCACTTCAGCTTCCTGCGTGGAATGAAGCACTCTCCCTCCCCCGCCCCTGGGATCAGCAGTGGTCACTCCGGCTCCAGCAGATCCTTGCCTATGAATCTGATCTTCTGGAATATCCGGATATTTTTGACGGATCAAAAGTCATTGAAAGCAAGGTATCTGAACTGAAGAAGGACGCTTACGCAGAGATTCATAAAATATTGGATATGGGCGGAGCAATCAAGGCAATCGAAAACGGATACTTGAAATCTCAGCTCGTAAAATCACAGTCCGAAAGAATGTCAAAGATCAATTCCGGCGAGCAGATTGTAGTCGGAAAGAACAAATGGACTGAAGCAATCCAGTCTCCTCTGATGACTGATACCGATGGGGGTATATTCAAGGTGGACCCTGAATCGGCAGCGCAGACACTGAAATCTCTGGAAGAAACAAAAAGAAAAAGAGATCCTGAGAAAGTCAAATCTGCACTGGAAAAGCTTAAGGCCGCAGCAAAAAATAATGAAAACATGTTCCCTGCATCCATTGAATGCGCGAAGGCGGGAGTCACTACAGGAGAATGGTCCGATATTCTTCGTGAAACATTCGGGACCTATCAGCCCTCAACCGGAGTGGAAGGACAGGTTCTGAAAATCGAAAATGATACTGTAAAGCAGGTAAGGGAGAAGGTAGATAAATTTTTCCAGAGCAAAGGACACAGACCTAGAATTGTAGTCGGTAAGCCGGGACTTGACGGGCATTCCAACGGAGCAGAGATGATTGCCATTTCGGCGCGCCATGCAGGTTTTGATGTGATCTATTCAGGAATCAGACTGACTCCTGAAGAAATCGTTCAAAGTGCTGTGGAAGAAAATGCAGATGTCATCGGAATCTCCATTCTTTCCGGTTCTCATAAAGAAATTGCAGAGCAGATTTCTTCAGAACTTGTTCATTACAAGGCAAAGGAGCAGATTCCGGTTGTATTTGGAGGAATCATCCCTGAGTCTGATTTTGGATCATTGAAGTCACTCGGAGTAAAGGAGATATTCACTCCTAAGGACTATGACCTGATGAAAATTATGGATAAGATCATAGATATTATTTCAGTGAAGTAATCTGTGCATCATATTGCGATTGGCACAAAGAATCTGACTGCGATGACGGAATTCTATAAAAAGATTCCGTCACTGCAGTTTCTGGAATATAAAACAGACGACGAGGGATTCATTCGATCTGCATGGTTTCAGACGCAGGAAGGAACCATTCTTATGCTGGAGGTCAGACAGACCGGCAAGGCCCCTGAAGCACTGGTATTCCGTTTTTCTCCTAAAAAGCCCTTTATGGATTTTCTCTCCTCAGTAAAGGAGCGGAACAGAACTAAATATACAATATATTTTAATGATCCGGATGGAAATACACTGGGATACAGCAGCTATCCCGAGGAAATATTTCCTCTCAGCTCTCAATAATCATAAATCTGTCCAGCTGATTGCTGATAATGTATCTTTTAAGGCTTTCAGGTGTTTCGCGGAGGTACAGTACTCTGTTGTTGCTTCCCAGCTCTCTTCCAAGCTGAAGCAGGAATGTAATGCTTTCCTTGTTCAAATAATCCAGATTCCCTAAAAAAAGACGGATATTTGCACCGGTAGCAAAGAATATTGTTGAGAAAAAACTTAAAAACTCTTTCTGCATATCCTGAGTAAGTTTGTTAAACTTCAGGCCTACTTCCAGCGTGTCATCATTTTCAGTAATGACAAAGTTTTTAAGTGATTTAGGTTGTCCCATATGAACTGTATCTCATTAGACGTGTTAACTTTTCGATCCAGATACCTTTGTACCATTAGAAATTTTTTTAACAAGAGAAATTTTCTCGAAATCGATACTCCCAAGCTGAAAAAAGTGCCCGGTATGGAACCTTACTTGGACCCCTTTTCCGTATTTTCCCCTAATCAGGAAGAAAAGGGCTATTTGGTCACTTCTCCGGAGTATTCTCTGAAGCAATGCATTTCTGCAGGTGCGGAAAAAATATACGAGATTGCTCATGTATACAGATCGGGAGAAAAAGGGAGATTTCATACTGCAGAATTTCTGATGCTGGAATTTTATGAAACCGGAAAGGATGAATTTGCCCTGATGCAGACCTGCATCGATCTTTTTGAGACGCTGGAAAATAATTTTCAGAGTTTCGGGTTCAAAAGAGAAAATGCAGAAATTATTTCCATGGAAAATCTTTTCAGGAAATATCTTGGCTGCGGATACGAAACCGATGAACTGATCTCAGTTCTGGCTAAAACTGAACAGGACAGTGCGAAATACTCCTCGTATTCGTATGATGATCTTTTCTTTCTTGTATTTCTGAATCATATTGAACCCAGACTGACAGAAGGTCCCTTCTTTGTTCACAGTTATCCAAGAGAACTGGCATCCCTGGCAAAGACTGAAGGACGGATTGCGAGACGATTTGAAATATACTGGAAGAATGTTGAAATAGGCAATGCATTTTATGAACTGAATGAGATGCAGGAACAGAGGAAAAGATTTGAGGAAGAACAGGAACAGAGAAGAGCTCTGGGGAAGGAAGTATTCCCGCTCGATGAAAGTTTTCTGGAATCATTAAAAAATCTTCCGGAATGTTCAGGAATCTCCATCGGTCTGGACAGGCTGTTTATGATATGTATGAACCACGATTCACTGAAACTTCTGAGTCCTTATGCAAATCAGCTGGGATAAGCCGTCAGGCGGCCGTCAGGCGAAGTTTCCTATTTCGAAACTGATATCCTTGATCTGCAGAATGGATTCCTTGATTTTGTCCAAATCGCTTTTTTCTGTTCCTGAAAGCGATCTCATATTTCTTTTCAGTTCATGAATTTCTTCATAGATTGTCGCAAGAAGAAGAATGTCCTTAGGCACCTGACTTGCATACAGAGACCTTACCATCCGGATGAGTCTTTCTGGAATATCCATAAATGCAAGTTCAGTCACTGTTAAATCATCTGTGCAGCCGATTATCCATGTCTGGACAGTCAGCGCCAATATTTTCTCTATCCTGCTGATGTCGTCTCGAGACTGTCTCGGTTTCAGCGTTTTGTAAAACTTGGTTCTGTTTTCGAGATATTTCAGTATCTGAAGATGGTCTATTGTTCCTTTCCGGACAGATTTCCATTCATTGATTACAGGAAGAAATTCTCTTTCTCCGTAAATCATCCGTCCCAGTTCAAGAAGATGAACTGCTGTAGGTTCAAAAATCTCCATTCTCTGAATGAATGATTCTCTGTCGCCTGCAATCAGATTCACAGGCTTTCTTCCGACAGATTCCAGTGCTTTTGTAATTTCCTGAATAAAATTTGACCGAATCTGATCCTCTGCTGAGGCAATCAGATAGAAATTGTAATCGGATTTTTCCTTGAAATCCCCTCGTTCTCTCGATCCGTAAAAATATATATGAAACGGAGAAACGGAAAAAACTTTCCTAAGGTGGAGCCGGATTTTTTCCCAGTCCATATCTATGCTCTCTTCCAGTTTCATTCTATTCAAAAAACAGTTTCATTCTGGCCAGATTTTCCATAATAGCCTTGAATGCCTTGTCTCTCTCGTCAGCAGTCTTAAATGGAAGGGACTTTATATTGTTCAAGTCATGGTAGATAATTTCGATCGTAGGATTGTTCAGATTCTTCTTAATAGTCGATACAAAATCCAGATTGATTGCCTCTGTATCACCTAATTTCAGCCACATATTTTCTGAACTCCTTTGGATGTCACTGCTGCGGACAGCTGCAGAATGAGCTTTCCTTACTATTTTCGTATGAAACACTGATTTAGATGACTATTTTCTTGTAGTTGAAATATATATCTGTCTGAAAATTCGGAACCCTGAATTACAGAATGCATCTCCCCGCAGTTCCTATTTTTGGGGAATATGCTTTACAAATGACTGTAAACTTGGAGACTGTTCGCATGAAACAGCCGAAAGCCTGGGTGTCTCTTGTAGTTTCTTCCA
>DAORDI010000138.1:0-13706 GCA_035345895.1 Leptospiraceae bacterium | reverse complement strand
ATCCCGGATACTGGGCAAATCATTTGAAGGCAGGCATTGAACTTCTAGGCGGGAAAATCATGGACAGATACAGCAATATCACATCTCCGACCTCATTTACGGCAGGAATATGATGCAGAGATACAGCCTTATTCACAGAACCTTATACGAATACGATTATGAAGCAACCGAGTCCTACACCAGGGTGAAAATCACTCCGATTGAAACCTTCTGCCAGTCAGTTCATTCTCATACAATTGAAGTTCTGCCCGATGTCACACTGTACAAACATGACGACTATTTCGGAAATGCCGTTGTAGAATTTTCCGCCCCTTTCAGACACAGACATCTGGAAATTATTGCAAGAAGCGAAGTCACTCTCTATGAACCGTCCAAGGAGCCGCTTTCGTCAAAAATGAAAATAAAAGAGGCCGTCGACTGGTTTCGTGAATATGAACTGGAATTCTATGATTTTCTGAAACCTTCCCCTTTCGTCTATACAACCGATGAGGTCAAAAAATTTGCAGAAAAACATCTTCCTGACGAAGGAATTCTGACCGAATGCCTTCTTGAACTGAATCAGTGTTTTACCAAGGATTTCAAGTACAGGTCAGGATCCACAAATATCAATACTCCTCTCGATGAGGTGCTGAAAAACAGAAAAGGTGTATGTCAGGATTATGCTCATCTGATGATTGCGGCTCTCAGGGCAAAAGGCATTGCTGCCAGATATGTCAGCGGGTACATTGAATCCTACGTTCCAGGCCAGTCCGAGCTTGTCGGTTCAGAACAGAGCCATGCCTGGCTGGATGTCTATATCCCTGATTTTTCCTGGTTCGGACTTGATCCTACAAACAATAAATTTTCTTCCAGTCAGCATCTGCGCGTTGCAGTAGGAAGGGATTTTCATGATGTTTCTCCAGTGCGTGGGACATTCAAGGGTTACGGAAGACAGAACCTGACAGTGGAAGTGAAAATGAGAAGAGTGGACAATAAACCTTCCGACTCCGCTTCCGGATTTCAGAAAATTGCTTAATCTCCGAGAATCCCTGCTTCTACCAAAACCGCAAATAATGGGAACCAATTTGCATCGTCGGATTTTTATTCACCCAAAGATGTAAATCAGCGAAGAAAAAAATCAGAAGTTGACATTTTTCTGACAGGTATCATTATATGATAGATATGAATACTCTGGAAACTTATGATGCACTGAAAAAAGTAAACTTTACAGAAGAACAGTCCAGAGAACTTGTACGGTTCTTCGGAAAAACACTGGAAGCCGATTCTGCGAGCAGAAGGGACCTGAGCGAAACTGAACTTCGCCTTCAAAAAGAGATTGCAGAAATCCGCAAGGAAACTGAAGAAATCCGCAAGGAAACTGAAGAAATCCGCAAGGAAACCGAAGGTATCCGATTGGAAATTCAGGATGTCCGTCTCGAAATCCAAGATGTTCGCCTTGAAATCAAAAATGTAGAGATGAAACTTTCCAAGGAAATTGAAGGCACACGTTTGGAGATCAAAAACGTGGAGAGCAGGATTCTAGAGACAGTTTCCTCTTCCAAGGTGGAAATCCTCAAATGGGTGGCAGGAATGCTCATTGCAAATACTGGACTCATTGTGGCACTGAGCAGGATTTTGAAGTAATTTATTCCTCTCTCAACAGCAGAAAAAAGGGTTAAATTGCAGTTCGCAGTTCGAACATACCTTCCAGAATTTTTTGCCGAGAGAGCAAGCATACAGCAAATGCTTAATTTCCGATTGAAATCATTCCCTGAAAAAAATATCTGGTCATTAGGGACTGAAAAATCATTTCCTACTGGTTGAAACACAGCTTTTGAACATTAAATTAGGAAAATTACTATTAAGTTGTTTTCTGGGTTTATTGGCCGGTGCTGTATTTGGCGTAATTCTGGATAAGATACTCTCTACACAGTTTTTCTCCAAAGAGCTCCTCAAGGACGCATTTCGACTGGAATTTTATATTATTAAGATCGAGATGCAGCTAACCCCTGCAAGTCTGTTTGGACTTGTAGTTTCAGGCTATCTCGGGATAAAAAAGGGGTAACTATGTCAGTAATTTCCATGAAAAACCTGCTCGAAGCAGGCGTGCATTTCGGTCACCAGACCAGAAAATGGAATCCAAAAATGTCTCCGTATGTATTCACCGCAAGAAACGGGATACATATCATTGATCTGCAGAAGACTGTTCAGAAAGCAAAAGAAGCATATGATGCTCTGAAAAAGCTCACTGGCCAAGGCAAAAAGGTTCTTTTTGTAGGAACCAAGAAACAGGCGAGAGGTGCGATTGAAAGAGAAGCAAAAAGATGCAATATGTATTATGTTTCTCACAGATGGCTCGGCGGACTTCTTACAAACTGGAATACAGTAAAGAAGAGTATTGCCAGACTGAAACGTCTCGAATCAATGATGGAAAACGGAACTTTCTCTCAGGAAGCAGGAACAAAAAGAGAACAGCTGGGTCTCGAAAGAGAACTGGAAAAACTCCGCAAGACTCTTGGCGGAATCAAGGATATGAACGGAATTCCGGATATTCTTTTTGTAATTGATCCAAAAAAAGAAGAAATTGCAGTAAAAGAAGCAAAGGCACTTGGTCTCACTGTATTTGCAGTGATTGATACAAACTGTGATCCAGAACTGATCGACTATGCTATTCCAGGAAACGATGATGCCATCAGAGCAATCACTCTGTTCCTTGAAACAATGGCAAATGCGATTATTGAAGGAACTGGAGGAGAAGTAATCCAGCCTAAGTTCAGCGATGATTTCGATGAAGAGACAATGCAGAGCATGAATTACAAAGGTGAGTACGATGAAGACGGTAAATTCATTATGGATGATGATGCCACTTACACAAAAGAGTTTGTTGCCGCAGCTGCAGTAGAACCACCAAAAGCAGGAGAATAATATTGGAAATTTCATCCGAACTCATTAAAGATCTTCGTGAAAGAACAGGTGCAGGACTTCTGGACTGCAAAAAAGCCCTCATTGAAAATGGGGGCAATATGGACAAGGCAATGGACTTCCTTCGCGAGAAGGGACTTGCAAAAGCCGCTAAACGCGGAGACAGAGAAACAAAAGAGGGACGTGTTTTTTCCTATATCCACGCGAATGGAAAAATCGGTGTTCTGCTTGAATTGAACTGTGAAACAGACTTCGTAGGAAACAATGAAGGATTCACTGATCTTGGAAAAGAACTCTGCCTGCAGATCGCTGCCTCATCCCCTACTTATATTTCCAGAGAATCTGTTCCCGCAGAGATTATTGAAAAGGAATCTACAATTCTGAAAACTCAGCTGACTGAACAGGGAAAAAAACCTGAACAGATTGAGAAAATCATTCCAGGAAAACTGGAAACTTTCTATTCTGATGTCTGTCTTGTAGATCAGATTTTCATCAAAGAAAATAAAAAGACAGTAAAAGAACTGATTCAGGAATCTATCGCAAAATTCGGCGAGAACATTACTGTAGGTAAATTCACACGCTTCCAAATTGGAGGCTGACAGGATGCCGTATAAGCGCATACTGATTAAACTCTCCGGTGAAGCACTTGCCGGAGAGGGTGAATATGGAATAGAAGGCGAAAAAATATCCTCTCTTGCCACTGAAATAAAAGAAATTCATGCGACTGGTGCTGAAATTGCAATTGTCATCGGGGGCGGAAACATATTCAGAGGCGTAAAGGGAGTGGAAACTGGAATAGACAGGGCAACCGCTGATTATATGGGAATGCTCGCTACGATAATGAATGCACTCGCTCTGCAGGCGGCCTGTGAAAAAGCAGGACTTTACACAAGGGTCCAGTCAGCGATAGAAATCAATTCAATTTCAGAACCTTATATACGCAGAAGGGCTGTCAGACACCTCGAAAAAAAGAGAATCGTAATTTTTGCCGGAGGGACAGGAAATCCTTATTTTACAACTGACACAACGGCCAGTTTAAGAGCAGTGGAAGTTGGATGCGATATTATCCTGAAAGCAACTAAAGTCAACGGTGTATATACATCAGATCCCAAAAAGGACAAAGATGCAAAAAGATACAAACAGATTTCTTTTTCAGAGTCAATCAGAAGAAGACTGAAAGTTATGGATCAGACAGCACTCAGTCTCTGTATGGAAAACAATATGCCGATTATCGTATTCGATATTTTCCAGAAAGGCAATCTGCAGAGAATTATCAATGGTGAAACAGTAGGGACATTAATTTCAAACAGCGAAGAGGTGGTTTTAGACAGTGAGTGACTACATCGGACAGACAAAGACAAAAATGGATAAAACAATCGAAGCCCTGAAAAAGGACTTCGCTCAGATCAGAACAGGAAGAGCAAATCCTGCTATGGTAGAGGATCTGAAAGTCGAGTACTACGGTGCAATGACTTCATTGAATCAGCTTGGTACAATTACGACTCCTGAACCAAGAATGATCGTAATCAATCCATACGACAAAGCATCCATTAAAGCTATCGAAAAGGCAATCTTAAGTTCAGGAATGGGTTTTTCTCCAAGTAATGACGGGGTAATCATCCGAATTCCTCTTCCGGAACTGACAGGAGAAAGAAGAAAGGAACTGACTAAGCTGGTCAAAGCAAAAGCTGAAGAAAAAAAAGTGGCTATCAGAAATATCAGAAGGGATATTAATGACGACATAAAAAAAGACAATTCAGAAAGCTCACAGGACCAGATCAAAGGACTGACTGATCAGATTCAGAAGGTGACTGATTCTTACATTGCAAAGATAGTTGAAATCGCTGAACAGAAAGAAAAAGAAATCAATACGGTCTGATTCAGTCTGAATATGGATGTTATCCCTGGACATGTGGCCATTATTATGGATGGAAACGGAAGATGGGCCACTGCCAAGGATCTTCCCAGAAGCAAAGGGCATGAGGCTGGAGCAGACGCGATTGATCGTCTGATGGAAACAAGTCTGGAAATCGGACTGAAAAACGTTTCCCTCTACGCATTTTCCACAGAAAACTGGAAACGTCCTGCCTCAGAAATCACTTCCATTTTCGGGCTTCTGGACAGATTCATTGAAGAACGTCTGGAAAAAGTCCACAGCAGAGGGATCAGAATACTTCATTCCGGTTCAAAATCAAAGATTCCTTTTTTAAGTATCAAGAATATCGAAAAGGCAGTAAAATACACAGAAAAAAACACTGCATTGAACATTAATTTCTGTCTGAATTACGGCTCTCAGGAAGAAATCCTTTCTTCATTCAGCAGAATTATGGAAAAAAGAAAGAAAAATAAATCCAGTCTGGATAAGGAAATTTCAGTCAAAGAATTCGAAGAAGCTCTCTATACCTACCCTCTCCCGGCAGTTGACCTTCTGATTCGAACAGCGGGAGAACAGAGAATTTCCAATTTTCTTCTCTGGCAGATTGCTTATGCAGAAATTTACTTTACAGATACGCTTTGGCCGGACTTTAGTAGAGACAGTCTTTATGCAGCTTTAGACTGGTATAAGTCTAGAATCAGAAAATTCGGAGGACTCTAATGAGCGAAACAGCAAGAAGAATTTTATCTTCAGCAATCCTTGTGCCGTTATTTTTATTCAGTTTTTATTATCCGGACTGGTATTATATACAGCTTTATCTGCTTTGCGGTGCAGCGATTTACCTCGGAATGCATGAGTTCTATGCATTTGCAAACAAGGGTGACGAGGGAAAACCTTTCATTAAGACAGGAATTTTCTATGCATTTCTTATTTTTTCCGCATATTACATATTTCTGCTTTCCCATCAGACCAAGGTTCCTGTTCCAAATGAACTGAAAAAATTTCTGGAAATGTTTTCCGGAAAAGATGCTGTTCCTGCGATCATTATGACAGCATTTATTCATATATACATTCTTCAGATACTCTTCAGACAGCTTGACGGTGCAATTTATTCCACTTCCTCCACAATAGCAGGAATGCTCTATCTTTCCATTCCCTGCGGTCATTTTCTGAAACTGGTTTCCCTGGAAAACGGAATCTACTATATATGGATTGTGGCTGGACTGACATTCATCACAGATGCAGGGGCCTATTTCGGAGGCAGATGGTTTGGAAGACATCCAGCCGGTCTGAAGATCTCTCCCAAGAAAACATGGGAGGGCTATGTTACAGGTCTCATTACTTCACTGATTTTCACACTGACTGTCAATTATTTCTGGCCTCAGATTACCGGCAAGCCGACACCAATGGGTTATCTGGAGCTTGTTCTGTTTACTCCGGTTATGTCCATCATCAGCGTTGCAGGTGATCTTTCCGAATCTGCAATGAAAAGAGATGCCAAAATGAAGGATTCCGCTTCAGTCATTCCGGGTCATGGGGGGCTTCTGGATCTGGCCGATGCAGTGTTTTTTACGGTACCGGCAAGTTATATATATATCAGCATTAAAGAAGCATTAGGAATGGCAGTTTAAGCAGGATGTACGAGCTGAAGAACATTGCTCTGAATATTGCAGGAGAGGCAGACTCCCCCCCGGAAAAAGCAGTCAGACTCCATGATTTTGTGAGAGACAGAATACGTTTTGGACTTACTCATAAACTCGATTTTGCAGGGGCTGAAGAGACAATGGAACTCGGTTACGGAACTTCAAGCACGAAAGGACTGCTGCTGATGAAACTTCTCAGTGAAGCAGACATCAACAGTCAAATGCATTTCGTCACTGTAAAAAAAGATTTTTACAGACACTGTTTTCCGGATGTTGTCTATTCGCTGATGCCGGAAACAGTCACTCACTGCTATCTGGAAATCAATGTAGACGGCACATACATTCCTACTGACAGCTATTCAGTGGAAAGAAAACTCTTTCTGGAAGCAAGAAAAGTCCTCGAAGGGATCGGCGAGAAATGCGGATTCGGGATTCATTCAGAAGGTTCCTGCGATTGGAACGGGAAAGATCCATGCTTCTCGCAGTTCTCCTGCGAAGAACAGCTGGTAGAAGACCATGGAGCATTCAAGGATCCTTTCGAATACTATATGCATTATGATTCATACAAACATAAATTTTTAGGGATCCGTTATTCCGACATTATGAAACTGATCGGCAGCATGGCTGGCGGTAATTTTGAAATTTGGATAAACAGCAAAATGAACCAATTTAGGAGCAGTCACTCATGAACCTGATCACAATACTTTTACTGATTTTAATTCCGGCAGCGGCATACCCGCTTTATTATTCCTTCCACAAGAACAGCTCTTACAAGAAAAAAACGAACACCGATGAACCAGGAAATGCTGGAAAGAGTGACGAAAAAAAGAACAAGGAACTGAAGAAAAATGCTCAGGTCATTGAAGAGAAACTGCAGATTTTCGATGCAATGATTGACCAGCTGGACAAGGAGCTTTCTCAGCTGGAAAAAGAAGTCGATAAAATGGACAAGTAATTATTTCTTTTTGTTCTGCTCCGAATGATCCAGAATCATCGGCCCCTTGGTCCTTCCATTGATAAACTGCTGAATAATCGGATTGGGGGCTGCCTGAATTTCGGCAGGCGTTCCGCATAAGATCACCTCCCCTTCATAAATAAAACTGATTCTGTCTGCAATCATATACGCACTCTGCATATCATGCGTAACTACGATCGACGTGACGGAGAGTTCCTTCTGAAGACGCAATATAAGTTCATTAAACACATTCGACATTACTGGATCAAGACCTGAAGTAGGCTCATCATAAAGAAGGATTTCAGGATTTGTGGTCAGAGCCCTTGCGATGCCTGCTCTTTTTTTCATTCCCCCGCTGATGTCCCCTGGAAGATTGTCCTTAGCGTGTACCAAGTCAAGCCATTTCAGTCTTTCCATAACGATACGGTCAAGTTCCGCACCCGATGCAAGCTTATGCTCTCTGAGAGGGAGAGCAACATTGTCATATACTGAAAGCCAGTTGATCAGCGCTCCGGACTGAAAAAGGACACCCATTCTTGCCCGAAGTCTCTGTCTTATTTTTTCACTGGAAAACGAAATGGATTCCCCGTCAATAAAACAGTCGCCCTGATCTGGCTGAACAAGTCCTGTAATATGCTTGAGTGTAACAGATTTCCCTGTTCCGGAAGGTCCCAGAATCACCATTGTCTCACCCTTCCGTACAGTCATATTCATTCCTTTCAGAATTTTTCTAGTGAAAGCCTTGTGAACACCGCGCATTTCGATGATAGGATGACTCATAACCAGTACAGTTTTAGAGTTTACTGTATCCTGTCATTTCCTTTTTGGGACTATGAATTTATCAAAATTGCCAGGGCTATTCAGACAAACCTTCTTCTGCAGAAGTCCCCGCTTTTCCAGAGAAACCATATCTCATTTACCGATGGAGTTCCCACATTCTAACGTGAGAGCTGACTTCAGATTATGTCTCATACTAAAAAGGAGTTCCTACCTCAAAAACTTCACTGACAGGAAGCCTTAATGCATTAGTTGACATCTGAATATGGCCGATCCTTAATACATTCTGGATATGCTTTACTAAATACAGTTCAAGACATCTGCAAGCTCTCTCATTGGCAGTGAGTTTACAGATTCATTTAATGTGCAGGGCAAAAAGGTGGGGCAAATCCCTTATTCAGTTCTCTGATGAATAATTTCAATTGGACCTCAGACTCAGGTGACACCAAAACTTCACCATTTTTAATTTCTGAATGCGGGAGACAGAATGCGGGGTTCATATGCATCCATGTCAACTCTGATATGAAATACAAAAACTGCGAATAAGAACGGGTTCCCCTGCCTTGCCAACGCTCTGCGGCTTGCGGGAATAACAGAAAACCACTGGCATCTGCCCTTCTTCCGGAGCATCTATCTTACAGAGTATGGCAGTGTAATTATGCAGGAAAGTCTTCTTGCAGCAGGATGTATGATATTCCCTCATTGACTGCGATTAATTCATCCGTGCACTTAGAAAAGATCAGGCAGGAGAAGCAGCTACCTGGACTTTCTTCAGTCGTCATGAAAAGCAGCACTGATTCTATGAAATAATCCAGGCCTTGTGAATTCTTTTATCCTTAAAATCTTCCGGGATCGTATCTTCTGTAATATCTCTGATATTATCAGCATCGATATTTTCTGACTCTAAACGGAATTTCCGAAAATTGGTGGAGAAAAGAATTTTCCCGCCCTTCTCCAGATAAGGAAGTGAGAGATTGATCAGTTCTGAATGATCCCTCTGAATATCGAATTTCCTTTCCATTTTTTTGGATCTGGACATTGTAGGAGGATCAATGACAATGAAATCAAATCTCCAATTCTTTTTTCTTATATTCTCCAGAAAAAAGAATACATTATCACGAATAGCTATGTGTCTGTAATGATCAAATCCGTTCAGCAGAATATTTTCCTGCGCCCATTCCGTATACGTATTGGACATATCCACACTTGTAGTGAATTCCACTCCGTTTTTTGCAGCAATCAGGCTGAATGCTCCTGTATAAGAAAACAGATTCAGAACTCTTCTTTTGCCTTTTACCAGACCGGCAAATATTTCCCTTGTTTTTCTGTGATCAATGAAAAGCCCCGTATCCAGATAATCCCATAAATTAATGTAATATTTTACCCCAAGCTCCTTTACTGTAAATGTTGTCCCGGAAGAACCCAGCTTTTCATACTGACTTCCGTCCGCCTGACGCCTTCTGATCCGGATTACACATTTTTCGTCTGCAGTATTGAATGTATTCTTCAGGGAGTATTTCACTGCAAGAGCGAGATCCTCCATATCAATATTTTTCTTTTCAAAAAGACTTATATATGCATAGTCTGAATACAGATCAATTGTGCATGGATAGTCTTCTGTTTCATTGTCATAAACTCTGAATGCTTCTGTCTTTCTGATCAGTCCGATTTTTTTCAGACGTTCATAATTCTCTTCAAGTCTGTCTTTTAACATATTCCCGTGAGGTATTCCAGATCCTCTGCCTGATTCTTTCTGTAACAGAATCAGATGCAAACATTCTGTTCTGACTGTCGAGAAGATAAAAAGTATCGTTCGCTTTTCCTGTCTTCTCGTCAGTTTCTATAAGTCCACTTACTATATTGATTTTTTCATCAGCGAGAGCCTTTGTGACATGATAAAGAAGTCCCTTTGCCGAGTAGGCTTCAATATGGAAACAGGTCATTCCTGCCTTTGGTTCATCAAAAAATATCAGTTCAAAATCTTTTCCGAAGAATTTTTTCGGATCAACCTTGGGAATTGTGTACTCATAAAGTATTTCTTCGAGCGAAGCTTTTGCAGAAAAGACAGTATCCATAAGTATTCCGATTTCAATGACTTTAGTTTTCTTTTTACCGTCCTCGTCAGAGAGCAGAAGAGTGTTGTCTGCAAATGTTTTCCCGTCTTTTTCAGAAGTTCTGACCTCGCCAGAAACAATGTTCCAGTCAAGTGCATACAGAACAGTCACCATCCGGTGAAATGTTCCGACCTCCGTCATATCAGTCTTAAGCTGAAGACGGACACCGTTTTCCTCGGTTGTATAATGAAAATCTATCATAACCAGATATTCAGAACAGCGGATCTGAATCTGTTCCCGTCCACAGATTCAGTTTTATTGTACTTTATCGATGCTTTTGAGGGTGCAGAAAGCGTATATTCATAAATTTTTCCAGCCATGAACACCTGCATATATATTCTGCCTATGGAAGCATTTATCTTGCCTGGTAATGAAAATTTATCCCAAAGTATCTCCAGAGGGGCTGAGTGGTCAGAATCATTCATCAGACTCTTCCCGGTTCGAGGATCAATAGAAATTTCCGGCTTGGAAAACTGAATCTGTGTATCTTTGTAAAGAAAGGATGGAGAAATCAGTACTTCGAATCCTGTAGAAAGGGATGAGTAGGCAGAATTATAGAGACTGTCTTCTGTCATTGCCACCCAGGAATCGACAGTACCAGCCAGCTTTGAAGTCACTGTCTTGTCGGTTTCTTCCTTTATTCCCAGATTTTTCTCCCAGACTGAAGGAGTTTTTTTGACAAAAAAAGTGTCAGAAACTTTACCATCCGGCAGAAACACGAAAGAATAAGTCTTGAGTTCAGCTGCTGGGCTTACGTAAATTTTTCCATTCTGCACATAGGCTCCAGGAAGAACAACTGAACCTGCCAGAATGCTGACCTGATACACAGAGGCGAGCTTGCTGAAGACTGCAGTATAGATATCTCTGACAGATTCCGATTTCAGTCTGATAACTGATTCGAGCTGTTTGGATTCCGAGAACGAGGTAATCCTGTGTCTCATATATGAAAGAGGCCTGGAGGAAGCAATAAGACTGAGTGCAGAACCCATATTTTCCGCACTGTAGACCGACCTTTTTTCGCCTGCAAGAAACAGAAACGTTCCGATATGATCTGGAAATACAGCAAGTGTCTTTGCTCCGAAAAATCCTGAACTCTGTGCATCTGAAAAATAAGATTCCAGTTTCCTGTGAAATCTTTCCGATGTTGAATACACTGATGGATTCATTTCCGGCTGAATGCCGACAATATTGCCTGACTTGCGGTCATATCCTACAGATGCGGTATAAACATCAACGGCAGGGTTCCCCTTGAAGTAATCTGCATCCGGATATGAATACCCTACTGTGGTCCATGTATAAAACGCTGCCAGCATACAGAACAGTATAAATAAAAAGTATCTTTTCAAAGGACTCAAGTTCTGTTTCTCCTGAGATAAATATTCACTGCTTCAAGCATATATTCACTGAACAGATTTTCGGGATTATAAGTGTTTATATCAACCCATTCCATGAAGTCATGTTCATCCGACATAACCGGCTCTCCGGAAAGAAATTCTCCTTCATAGCCGAGAATTATGCATGGATGATTGTCAGCATTGACTCTGTGTCTGTGAACAAGAATGATATCATCATGAATTTTTATACTGAAGGAACTTCCCAGCTCTTCAACGAGTTCTCTTTTGAGGCTTTCTTTCCAGTCGCTGAAAAACTCTTTTTCTGTCATTCTTCCTCCGGGCAGGTCACCCAATCCGGATTTCCTGTCCCTTAGAACAAGGAGTTTTTGACCCTTTCTGAGAAAGAGTTTTTGAGTAATCTGAAATACAGAATGCTGTGTCAAACTTTTTCTCCCCACATATCAATCTCATGATCAACTGCGTACAGATCAGGCTTAGGCAGTCTGCCGTTTCTGTGCTGATCGACAAGTCCCAGACTCACGCTTGTCAGGCCGGCGATAATCATATCCATCGTTTCTGTAGGCACTCCGTAAAAAAGGAAATTGATCGGACTCAGATCACCGAGCAGATAAAGTACCTTTTCCACTGTCTTCCCGGCTCTTTCAAAATGAATCACTGCCTTTCCGCCCTGATCAATCCTTGACTGCGGATCCTGAATCCTTTCAAAATGAATCTTGACAGGTATTCCTGCTATCGCAGGATGCTCCATTTCAGCCAATGCATACAGAAACTCATTCAAATCACTGAATTCGACCGTCTTGGTAGAACCGGAGGCAAAGAGAAGCCTTCTGGATTTCCCATCGAGTATCAGTCTTTCAATGAACTCTTTTTTCAGTATAGATTCCCCGATCACTCCTAAAAACATTTCCAGTGACAGAAAATCATCTTCAGGAATTTCCGAAAGATAATTGTATTCTTTCTTTGCAGTGCTCACTGAATTCTTCAGATCCACTCGGACAATTGCCTTATTAGCATCATGAAGTCTTCCGCTCAGAAGATATTCGCAGAGAAACTTGCCTATATTTCCTGCACTGCCTAATACTGCTATCTTTCTCTGAGAAAGCACCATCCCCTGTCCATGCAGAATGGACTCCACTGCACTGAGTATGGAATGAGCCACTTCCTTGGACTCTTCTACAACCTTGCTGTTGGATATTGCAATTGAATAGGCCGGAAGAAAAAGTTTTCCGTAAATTCCCTTTACCTTCATCATTCTGTCATACCCGTTCCTGGTGTGTTCAACAGTTCCGACAAGTACATCCGCACAGAAAGAAGAGAAGCTTAAATCCTCCTGAGGCAGAACATTCAGAAGATACTCTGAGAAAACATCTGAAATACCGGTATTTTTAAAAGAAAGTTCATTAATGAGGGGCGCCAGATATCCTCCATCCTCAATGAGAAGAACTTTTGCATTTTCCTGCCTTGCCTTCAGTGCAAATTTCAGGAAGCAGTGGAGTGAGAGGAATTTCATTGCTTCAAAAAAATTGACCTTCTTCTCTTCCAGCCAGACAGCAACTGGACGCAGGTCATTGATTTCACTGTATGCATGAGACAGAGTAAAATATTCCTTTCCTGAAGAAGTCATATTTCTGACAAGACCGAATGCCTTGAATGTCGGATCAGGTATTTCCAGAAGCACATCCAGATAGGCAGGCGGAACCAGACCGCTGTATTTTACAAAGATGACATTGATCTCTTCCGTCTTAAGTCGGCTGAATGCATCCAGGAGTGCGAGAATTTCGGATGTAATATGATGAATTAAAAATATCCTGTATCCCGAAAAATCCAGATCCCTTTCTGTCTTGTCTGCCATAGTTTCAAGCTTAGGCATTCTTTTCAGATACATATCGAGAGTAAGATAATTTCTTTCTCTGTTGATCGAAAAGTTTAGAACTCTGCTGAGTCTGGTCAGGAAAAGATAAATGCTGAATCTTCCCAGACGGATCATTACAGTCTCACCCTTCAGAAGCAGGTCGCAGAGCACATTGTCTTCAAGGCAGAGAAACAGTCTTTTGATGATGACCAGCCTGTCTTCCTTTCCGGTAT